>JAPLJV010000021.1 GCA_026388415.1 Deltaproteobacteria bacterium
AGGTGCGCCCATCAATATGGGCTATTTGCGAAAATACGGGTAAATAATAACCAGTCACCCTCTCTGAAGTGAGAACGGCAGAAAAACAGCAAGGGAATCGTGATAACCCTCGTAACAATGCTCATTTTGCAAGAGGCTCTAATGTCTGATAATAAATTTAGCACAATGGGCAAGTCGTGGTCTGGACCTCCGGTCAGAGGTGATTTAGAGCGGGTAAAACAATTAAGTTGATGGTGAGGGCTCGGTTATGAAAAAAACGGTATTTTAAAGAACAGTAAAAGATACGAAGCCGAAACAACGATCGTAAAAATTAAAGAAAGAATAATGATGATTTCCCGCGTGGGAACTTTGTTGGCAATAAGGACCAAAACTGCATCACCTGCGGCAATAGAAAGACCGGAAAATGCCGCGTAAAATGAAATCAAGCCTTGAGTAAAGAGCGTCGCAATCACAACCGAAGTTCCACAGCCCGGTACAAGACCGATAATGCCCGCTAAAAACGGCTGATAAATGCCGGTTGATAAAATAGTCATTGAAATTGCTTCAAAACCATAAAAATCTTTTATGAAGTTGAAGGCCAGAAGAATCACGAAAACGAGCCCGGTAATCTTTGCCCCATGGATTAAAACGTGTTTTGCCATTCCCCGCAGATCGTGAATATGATGATGGATGCTGCAACAATAGTCCACCTGAAAAATTTCCAGCTTGAATGCCGTAACTACGCGCTGGGAAAATAAATCAAACAATATTCCGGTTGCCACAGCCAAACTAAATTTTGCCACATACAAAGGGATAAAATTATAACCAGCGGGAATAAAAACATAAATTGCTTCATCGGAAGTTGCCATCATCGCCGCGATTAATGTGCCTGCCGAAACTAATCCCTTGGCATAAAGAAGAGCAACTGCAGCGGCTACGTTGCAACCAGGCAGAAGGGCGAGCAGGGCCGCCCATAAAGGGATAAGTCTTTTCCGTCTTTCAAAAAAAGATACTAACCTGTCGCCATATTTATGATTTGACCATTCGACAACAAAGAGCAGGGAAATAACAACAAGAGCAATATAAAACACGCGCGTCAGCGTCTCTAAGAAAACATCAAATAAAATCATGCTCCTCCTCTGTCATATTGCGTGACTTTTTGCAACAGTTTAAGGTTCCAATATGACGGCTTGACCTGAATGATCAGTTATGAGAAAGAATAAAAGAAGACTTGCGGCAAAACAAATTAACCCCTACGCTCGAGGCAGGCACAACGAAACATGAAAATACATATCAAATCCCCCTTACTCCCCTTTTGCTAAAGGGGGACTTTACGATTCCCCCCTTTGGTAAAGGCGGGATGGGGGGGATTTTCATATAAACCAGGGAGACCGTATAAGGCATGGAGATCAGGGAACCCGATTACCTTAAGCACCGCGAACGCCTGAAAAGTAAATTTATTGACTCCGGCCTGGACGCCCTGCTCGATTACGAAGCCTTGGAGTTGCTGTTGTCTTTCTCCATCCTGCGCAGGGATGTCAAGCCATTGGCCAAGGATCTGTTGAGGGAATTCGGCTCTATCAAGGGCGTCATGGACGCCGGGTTATCGGCGCTCACCGGGATAAAAGGCATCACCATGCACACGGCTATTTTGATAAAACTGGCCAAAGATATTGGCGCTCTTTATCTCAAAGACAAGGCCGGGGAAAAGATTCAAATAAGCTGTACCGCAGAACTGTTGAACTACTGCAAGATGTCCTTCGGCGGTCTTCAGGATGAGCGGTTTTGCATCATCAGCCTGAACGCCCAGAACCGCGTCATTGAGATGGATATTATTCAGGAGGGTATTGTTAACCAGGCCATTGTTTATCCGCGCAAAGTCCTGGAGTGCTGCCTCAAAAGAAAGGCCTCTTCCATCATCCTGGTCCACAACCACCCGTCGGGCCACGTCCGGCCGTCTGAGGCGGACATCAGATTAACCAAGCTGATTCAAGACACGGCAAAAGTAATGGATATCGCTGTCCATGACCACATTATCATCGGCGACAACGCGACATTCAGTTTTCGGGAAGAGGGAATAATCTTCTGAAGGAAGCATCTCTGTCTGTATGGTATTTATCCGCAATCAGTTGCACGGGCGGCTCGTGAGCGCCACCCGTGTAAATCTGGCCTCCTGTCAGATCGGCAGGATTAACGAGTAAGCGATTAATGCTACTTGCGTTTGTCAACCATTTCTTTGAGTTCTTTGCCCACTTTGAAAAAAGGCAATTTCTTGGGTAGAACCTTGATATTATCGCCCGTCTTCGGATTCCTGCCCGTATAGGCGCCGTATTTTCTCACCACAAAGCTTCCGAAGCCGCGAATTTCAATGCGGCCGCCATTCTTTAGTTCATCTGCAAAGCCTCTAAATATCAGGTTTACAACGTCAATGGCTTTTTTTTCTGTCAGATTTTCTTTTTTACTCAACTCTTCAATAAGTTCTGATTTATTCATACTCTTTCCTCCTGGTTCGCGCCTGTGCTATTTAGAATTTATTAAGGGTATTATGGCAGTTCCTTGTTCAAGTTTTCTGAACTATTATTTATTTTAGTTCGTTAGTCAAGAAATTTTTACAGAAATTTTTACAGATTTTCTTCATTTGGCAAAAGAAAAAAGTTTTTGGGTTTCTGCTTTTGTTAAAAAGCGATGGGCGCCTGTTTTCAAATTACCCAGTTCCAGGTCGCCGATACGGATGCGTACAAGCTCCACAACATCATGGCCAAGAGCTTCAAAAGCCCTTCTGATTATTCTATTTTTACCCGATCGCAAGGTAATTGACAGCCGTGTGCTTTTTTCATTTACCTTTACCACCTGCACGTCCTCAGGCTTGAATTTGCCATCGTCCAATTCGATGCCGGCCTGCAAGGCACGAAATTCAGAATTCGATAGTCTGCCTTTAATTTTTACATGATAAACTTTGGGAATGCGGAAACGGGGATGAATCAGCCGCTGGGCAAGATCGCCGTCATTGGTCAGCAAGAGCAAGCCCTGCGAATCATAATCGAGTCGGCCGGCCGGGAAAACCCTGACCACATCAGTGGGTAAAAGATCGGACACAATCGGCCTCCCTTGCGGGTCACGCAGGGTTGTCACGTAGCCGCTGGGCTTATTAAGCATGACATATACCTTTTCCAGTTCTGCATAAATAAGCATCCCGTCCACACGGATCTCATCTTTTTCAATATCCGCCTTGCTTCCCAACTGTTTAACGACCTGATTGTTTATACTGACCCGCCCGGCGACGATCATTTTTTCCGCGTCGCGGCGCGAGGCCAATCCGGCTTGGGCGATGACCTTCTGCAATCTTTCTTCCACCCTTGTCCTCACTCTTGAAGTTCCTTTAATTCCTGCAATGTAGGCAGATCAGAAAGGTCCTGGAGATTATAAACCTCGAGAAATTTTTTCGTTGTGCCGTAGATCATGGGTTTGCCCGGAACATCTTTCCGACCCATAATCCGGATCAGTTTTTTTTCCAGCAGCTTCTTGATTGCTCCCCCGGCATCAACACCACGGATACTGTCTATATCCGATTTGACTACGGGTTGGCGGTATGCGATTACGGCCAGCGTCTCTAAAGACGTCGGAGTCAGGAGGGATCGCAGGCCCTTTAGCTTCTTGATCCAGGGACCGAGATCGCTCCTCGTTCTGAACTGAAAACCCCCGGCCACCTCTTGCAGGCACAGGCCTCCCCTTCTTTCCTCGAAATCACGCACTATTGCCTGCAGTTGGCATTCTATTTCCTTTTTATCGGCGGCACCGATGACCGCGGCTATTTTGTCCACCGAGATAGGGCTTTCCGAGGCCAAAATCAGCGCCTCCATGATGCTCCGTATTTCATCCACCTGCATACCTCTTCGATACGTTTGAATTTCTCCTAAAACGCGGCAAATCGTCATACCGGCGAAAGCCGGTATCCAGTCTTTTCAATACCTTCTGGACCCCGGCTTTCGCCGGGGTGACAAAAAAGGTAGAAATTCAAAGCTCTCACTCAGTCCTCGGCACTATGTATTTCCTCAACGGCCCTGAAAATTCTGATTACGCCGAACGGTCCCGTCTGATAGGCTTTAATCATTCTTAATTTCATGAGTTCTAAAATTGCCAGCAAAGTATATATGATCATTCTCCTGTCCGCAAGTCTATCAAAGAGGTCTTCAAAAACAAGATTCCCCGCCTGCGTCAGCCTGTCCATTATTTCATTTATCCGGTCGGCCAGGGACAGATGCTCGCCCTCAATCTCCAGATATTCTTCCTTGCCCAGTTGAGCGACCATTTTTTGAAAGGCGGCAACAAGATCGAAGAGATTCAGTTCGATGTCCTGGGTGTCGCCATCATCTGCTGACTGCATTTCCGGGAGGGAATAAGCCCTTTTAAAGACGTCCCTTTCCAGCAGCAGCCGCCCATCCAGGCGCAATGCCGCTTCCTTGTAGGACTTGTATTCAAGCAGTTGCTGGACCAGTTCCACCCGGGGATCCTGTCCATCTTCCGCTTCGTCATCTTCTTCGCGCGGCAGCAGCAGCCGCGATTTTATGTGAATCAGCGTTGAGGCCAGGACCAGGTATTCACCGACCAGGTCAAGATTCAGAGAACGCATGATTTCGAGATAATCAAGATACTGATCCGTGATGAGGGCGATGGGAATATTGTAGATATCTATCTCGTTTTTCTTGATCAGATAGAGCAGGAGGTCGAGCGGTCCTTCGAAAACATCCAGTTTTATCTCATAAGCCATGCTTATACCTTCAGGGCTTCTCGCACCTCGGCCATAGTGTTTGCGGCAATTACCATGGCCTTTGCTTCTCCTGCGGCGAGGATTTCCTGCACTTGCCCGGAATGCGCCCGATAATAATCCTGACGTTCATGAACAGGTTGCAGGCTGGCGGCCAATTTCCCGGCAAGCTTTCCCTTGCAATCGGTACAACCGATCCCGGCCGTTCGGCAGGCTGCGGATATCTGCCGGACATCATCCTCAGGAGAATAGAGTCCGTGATAGGCAAAAACATTGCATAGATCGGGGCGGCCAGGATCACTTTTTCTCTGGCGTTGGGGATCGGTGAACATGGAGGCCACCTTTTGACGGAGCTGCTCGCCCCGGTCGCTCAGAAAAATCGAGTTATCGTACGATTTGCTCATTTTCCTGCCATCTATTCCCATGAGCTTGGGTACAACAGTCAACAAGGTCTCCGGGATAGGAAATACTTCCCCGTAAAAATAATTAAACCGCCGGGCAATCTCCCGCGTGAGTTCTACATGGGGAAGCTGATCCACGCCCACCGGGACTCCGTAGGCCTTGTACATAATAATGTCGGCGGCCATTAGCACCGGATAACCCAAAAAACCAAAAGTCGCCAGGTCCTTTTCCACCAGTTCACTTTTAACTTCTTTATAGGTAGGATTTCTTTCTAACCACACCAGGGGAGTAATCATGGCGAGCAGCAGGAAGAGCTCGGCATGCTCTTTAATATGGGACTGAACGAAGAGCGTGCTTTTATCCGGATCCAGTCCGACACTCAGCCAGTCAATAACCATATCGGTTATATTTTCTCTCATGAGACCGGTATCGGAGTAATCGCTGGTTAAAGCGTGCCAGTCGGCAATAAAATAATGACAGTCATAATCACCCTGATTCTGCAGTCTTACCCAATTATCAAGCGCCCCGTGCAGGTTGCCCAAATGCAGCTTACCCGTCGGGCGCATGCCGCTCGCGATACGTTTTTTCAAAACATCTCCCAGTCAATAATTATAATCCCCCCTTAACCCCCCTTTGCTAAAGGGGGGATGGGGAGTATTATATGAATGCAAGAAGGCCTCCGCTCTCAGAGACAAACGGAGGCCTTAATAAATCGTAATACTTGCGTTTTATTATTTCGCTTTTTCGGAAAGCGCCTTGCCTGCCTTAAATTTTACCACTTTTTTGGCCGGAATCTTGATTGCTTTACCAGTCTGCGGGTTCCTTCCCTCTCTGGCCTTTCTCTTCACTACGGAAAAAGTACCAAAACCTACCAAACCGATCTTACCGTTTTTCTTTAGTTCCTTGGCAATGGTGGCCACGTAGGTCTCCAGAGCCAATGCCGCTGCTGCCTTGGTAATACCTGCGCCCCCTGCCATTACTGTAACTAACTCTGCTTTCGTCATTCTCTCACGTCCCCCTTTCAAGTTGTTATTATTC
The DNA here is from genome assembly GCA_026388415.1 of Deltaproteobacteria bacterium. Lineage (NCBI taxonomy): Bacteria > Pseudomonadati > Myxococcota > Myxococcia > Deltaproteobacteria bacterium. Next base: position 6,185 of record JAPLJV010000021.1, read on the forward strand.
AAACCACCCAGTTGCCGCACGGCAACCATAGAACCATCAAAAGCTTCAAAAATCTAAACTTCAAGGGCATTTGCAGACCGATATAGCAATACCGCTAACATAAAGAAATTGAACAATCAAGAAATTTTTGTTGATTGTTGGCCGGAATTACTTCTTTTTTAACAGAAAAATCAATTCCCCCCCCTCTTTCAATCTGCCCGCCATGCCTTCTGCCTCAGCACCGCCGCCACAAAAAATGTCTATGCGGCCCGCGCCGATGATGGCGGCGCCGGTATCCTGATTTAAGACAAACCTGGAAAATGTAATCCATTTAGCTACTTCCCCTTTATCAATTAACGGCTTGCGCGTCCTTATAAAGGCTAAAGCCCCTTTAGGAAATACTCCCGGGTCCGAGGCGATGGTCCTGCCACCCGTCACAGGAATGCCCAAAGAGCCAATCGGCCCCTTGTCCAACAGGCGGAAAAAAACATACCGCTCATTGTAGTTGAAAATCCGTTCCATCTCGTCCGGATGTTCCCGCAGGTACTTTTTGATCGCCGGCAGGGAAGTATCGTTTTTTGATAACATACACTTATCCACCATATAATTGGATATACTGCGATAAGGGTAACCGTTGGACTGTGCATAGCCGATCTGGATCAAACTGCCATCGGGCAGGCGCACTTTTCCCGATCCCTGAATCTGTAAAAAAAACAGGGCGACAAAGTCATCCACCCAGACAATCTCCAGATTCCTTCCAGCCAAAGACTTGTCGCTGTCTATATCCGCACGCTTATAATGCGGCAAGACCTCTCCCTTGACCATTCTCCCCACAGACTTGCCTGCATTAAGCGCGACCGTCTCATCCGGAGCGCGGTAAAGCGGATATCGGTACTGCGTCGTTTTCGAAAGGGACCCGTTCAGGATCGGTTCATAATAACCCGTAAAGATGACCCGCCCATTATTATCATCTCCCCGGGACCTGTAGAAATCGAAAGTATCCCTGATTTTTTTCTGTTTTGCCTGATCCGCTTCGGCCCCGCTGACAATATCCCGGAAGACTTTCAGTGTTTCCTCCATTTCCGCTATAGTACTTTGGCGGGCGCCCACATAATAAACGTCCGCATCATTAAACCGGCTGAAATACTGGAGACTACGATCAATGGCCAGGGACAGGGAAGCGACGTCCAGGTCATCCGTCAGGGAGTCAATGCTGCTGCTCGGTACAAGCTCAAGAAAAGAAGCGGGTTGGGAAATAATCCTGCCTGAAATCTGCTGCACCGCTTTCCCTCCGCATCCCGACACCAGAAAGATCAAAAGGAAGGACAGGCCAACAGCTTTTACTTTAAGCATCTAATTTCCTTCATAACTCTATGATCATTGCCACTTCGTCACAGTAATCGGGATATTTTGAACAGCGAAAGCAATCCGACCATATTTTTTCCGAGAGGGAGGAGCGGTCCACCACCTTAAAACCAAGGTGAGAAAAAAACTCTTTTTGGTAGGTTAAGGTAAATATCCGGTACAGTTCGAGGGTAATGGCTTCCGAGACGCAGGCCTCCACGAGATTTCTGGCAATCCCCTTCCCCCTGTACGGCTCATCAACATAGAGGGAACGGATTTCGGCCAGGTTTTCCCATATGATATTCATGGCGCAAATGCCCTGAATATGACGGCTTTCTTCGTCGCAGTAAACAAAAAAATCCCGCAGACTGCCGTAGATGTCCATGAGGGAGCGGTGCAACATCTCCTCCCGGCCGGCCGACACGTTGATCATCCGATGAATTGTTTTTACATCACCGATGCAGGCTTTTCTTAACATTGCAAATCTCCCTCACCTTGGCTCGAGACGCTTTTTGTCATCCCCGAGTGCTTCTATCGGGGATCTGGTTTTGACGCATTCAGCATTTCCCGTGCGTGTTCCCTCGCTTTATCCGTTAGTTCGACACCGGCCAGCATTCGGGCTATTTCCTCAAGGCGCTCCTCTTCCGTCAGGGAACGAATGATCGTCATCGTGCGCCCGGCCGTTTCCTGCTTGGCAACGAGAAAGTGGCGGTTCGCAAAGCAGGCAATCTGAGGCAAATGGGTAATACAGATGACCTGGTAATGTCCGGACACGTCTCTGAGCTTTTCTCCGACGATCTCGGCGACCGCTCCGCCGATGCCGCTATCCACTTCATCAAATATAATTGTCCCTACCGAACCGCTGCCGGCCAAAACCTTCTTCATGGCCAACACTATCCGCGAGAGTTCGCCGCCGGAGGCGATCCGCGCCAGGGGTTTCAATTCTTCGCCCCGATTCGTGGAAAGGTAAAACTCGACGTCATCCATGCCCTTTGCGTTCAGAAACTGTTCTCCACCTGCCGGTAACTTTTGCAGTAACACCTCAAAGGCAGCCTTATCCATTTTCAAGGTATGAATTTCGGCCTCGATGGCCGACTGGAGCCGCGCTGCCGTCTGCCGTCTTTGCCCGGAAAGAAGGTGTGCCTGGTCTTGCAGCCTGGATTTAATCTCAAGCAACGATTTCTTTTTTTGTTCGACCTCCTCATGAAGCGCGGATTTATCCCCCAGTGATTTTTCCAAATCCGCTTTACTTTTTAAAACAGCCGCAAGCGTTCCTCCATATTTACGTTTCAACAGGCTTAAAAGCTCCAGGCGCTCCTCAATTGCCTCCAGACGGCGCGGATCAATAGATAGATTTTTTCCGTAATCGCGCAGGCCTAACGCTATATCCTCCAATTGATAATATATACCGTCCAGGTCCTGTTCCGCTATCCTCATTCCCGCATCAATCTTTTTTATCTCCCTGATATTATTAAAGACAAAGCGGAGTCCTTCCAGCACGGAGCCCTGGCTGCCGTAAAGCTTATCATGGGCCGTATCGGCATAGGCGATTAATTTCTGCGTGTGGGTAATAACTCTCTTTTCGTCCTGCAATAATTCATCTTCCCCCGGACTGACAGCAGCATCCACGATATCCCTAAGCTGAAACCGGTGCAGTTCTTCCAATGCCTTGTTACCGGCTTGCTGAGATTCAAGCTCCGCCAGGCTGGACTTCAAGGACAAGTAGTCGCCATAGAATCCTTCATACTCCTGCCGGACGGCCCGCAGACCACCGAAGTCATCCAGAATATCAATATGGTTTTCCTTATTGAGAAGCACCTGATGTTCGCGCTGACCACAAATATTTACCAATAACTCGCATACGGAAGACAGCATTCCCAGGTTGCCGATACTGCCGTTGATAAAAACCTTGTTTTTCCCGGAGCGCGAGATTGTCCTTTTGATGATTAATTGATCGCCGCCATCAAGACCAAGTTCTTGCAGCTTTTCCTGGAGGGGTTCCATCCCGGCAATATGAAAACAGGCCTCCACCAGCGCCGTCTCTTCGGTAGACCGGATCATGTCTGTTGACGCCCGATCTCCCAGCAACAGACTTATCGCGCCGATAATAATTGACTTACCGGCACCGGTTTCTCCGGATATTAAATTCAGACCGTCGCCGAAGGAAACTTGCAGCTCGTCAATGATCGCGAAGTTTCTGATCAACAAGTCAGTCAACATAAGGAGTCCGCTCAGGCAGGGGCGACGCATGCGTCGCTCCTGCGTTTACGAGGCCAACCCAGCCGAGCTTGGTGCGTAAAATCTCCAGATAGTCGCGGTGGGGAGAAGAAACAAGGGTAGTTACGTGCTGTGATTTTTTTATTTTCAAGGTGTCGCCGGATTTTAATGATAAGGAAACCTGTCCGTCCAGGGTTAACATCGCCCCCTGCTCTTTGGTGCGCAGAATTACCTGCACGCAAACATCGGCCGGCAGGATGATCGGACGGTTGGTCAGGGTGTGGGGGCAGATCGGATTAATGATGATGACGTTCTGCTGGGGAAAAACAATCGGCCCGCCGGCCGAAAGGGAATAAGCCGTTGATCCCGTGGGTGTGGCAACGATAAGCCCGTCAGCCTTGTAAGTTATGAGATAACGACCGTCTACATACGTCTCCAGGGAGATTATCCGGGAGAGATGGGCTCGATTCAAAACAACATCGTTGAGGACCGTGTAGATCTTTTCATCCCCCTCCTGATCGTTTAACGCGGCGTCGAGCATCATTCTTTGATCAGCCTCGAAATCTCCTCTAAGAATGATTTCCAGGGCTTCATACATCTCATTGAGGTTAACCTCGGTAAGGTATCCAAACCCGCCCAGGTTAATACCGACGATAGGCGTAGCGTATCCCAGTGTGAAACGTGCCGTGCGCAGGATCGTGCCGTCACCGCCAAAGACTATGAGCAGATCAACGTTGGCGGCCAGCGTCTTGCGTTCCAAGCCCTGTTCATCGCAGAGCCTTGCGGCAATCCCCTTTTCCAGTAATACCTCAATACCCCGCTTTCTGAGCCAATCGCGCAGTGCCAGGGTATAATCCGGTGCTTTCTCCTTTTTGACATTCGCCACAATGCCGATTTTTTTTATCTCCATGATCGCACCACAAGGAAATCCTCACTTACGAATCCCGTTTATCGAGGTTCGATTTTACCAAGTAATAATTGTTCTGATCGTTTGGTTCCTTGATCAGCGAAGCGGGCGGATTTGAGCCGGATCCAGGATATTGATCCGCACCTTATCCTCCAGAATCTCGCAGACATTGATGCCTTTTTTCAGCGCGCAATTTACTATTGGAGCACTGGGCCGCATTTTTGATTTGTCGGCGGTAAAAATCAGGCCCAACTGATAAAACGCACTCCCGGAAAGGGACTTCTTAGTGATTAACCAGTCCAGGGATAGCTTACCTTGAGGGGTATTGTCGAAAGATAACGGCTTCTCCACCTTCACCATCTGCAAGGATGAGGATAAAAGAATTATTTTCTGCAATACAGAAGCGATACTCTGACCGCTGACGATCTTCACCACGTGATAATTCTTCCCGTTCGACTGGATAATGTCGGCCAGAACATCGGGCATACGTCCTGCGTGATCCAGCATGATGGTCGTCCCGTCTTCCAGTTCTACGACCGGGACTATTGCGCGGTCAACGATGATCTGACCGGATTCGGGCAGGGGAATATAATGGTTGCCACTGGTAATTACCTTGCCATATAACTGCTCAATTACCTTACGGAGAACGTGCAGATATTTCTCAGTAGCGGGGGGGGGCATGGCCGGGGCGGAAGGAGAAAGCTTGCTACGCGGAATTTTTATAACCTGACCGGGATAAATCTTGTTGAAGTCAGTAACTTCCGGATTCAACTGTTTAATCAACCTTAATACTTTTACCGCCTCGGATGGCGACGTATTCAGCTCAGAGATGATGATGCTGGTTATGGAATCACCCTCTTTGGCCGTGTAATTACCGACCTCCGATAGACCGCTTTTTTCTCCCGGAAGCGTCAGGATGAGCTTCTGCCCGGGATAAATTCGGTTTAAATCAGTGATATGGGGGTTTAACCGCCTGATCATCTTGTAATTCGGGGTTGTCCAGCCCAGTTTCTGGACGATACGGGAAATCGAGTCCCCGCTTCTGATAACGTAGGCTTGTTTATTGTCATTACCGGGAGCCGCTTTTTGAAAGCTAAGATGAGCGGTACCCTCGGCCGCCATAAGTGAGACTGACGGCAAGAGAAGCAACAACGGCATGACCCAGAAAAACCGGAAAAACTTGTGGCAGCACAGCAAGTAACAATTTTCTTTTATCATGATGGTCATCCTTTCTTTGTTTTGATCAGGCATTGCTTTTTGACGGGAAAACTATAAGCAGAACGGACTTGTATGTCAAGAAAATATGTCAAGAAGATTTTTTCACAGCATATTGTGTCAGACTCTTGTTGACAGCCCCCTATTCTCTTGACAGCCTCGCCAAACTGCGTTAGCTTCGCCTCAAAGGAGAATATCAATGGGACTACTGAAGGGAACCTGGAGCTTCTCACGCTACCATATAATCGGCAAGATGCCTGAACAATTCAATGATTTCATTGACGAGCGCCTTAAACAGTATGCCTTCTCCAGCATGGCAGGAGAGGCCCTGGAAAAAAATATGGGCTGGACGAGCTTGGAAAACGTGCTGGATACCGATTTCACCTATGCAAAATATAAGTGCGGTGAACACCTCATATTTTCCCTACGTTCCGACCGCCGCCCCGTTCCTCCCTCCCTCCTGAAACTTAAAGTGATGGAGGCCGAAAAGAAAAAGCTTGCCGGGAGCGACAAGAAAAGGCTCTACCGCCATGAACGTGAAGAAATTAAGGAAAGGGTGCAACTGGAACTGCAAACCAAGGCCCTTAACGTTCCCTCTTTTTATGAGCTTTGCTGGTCACCGGAGAAAAAAAGCATAATATTTGGTTCCCTGGCGCCTAAGGTTATTGAAGAATTTGGAACATACTTCAAGGAATCCTTCCAGCTTACCTTGCTGCCCTTTTTGCCCTGGGAATCCTATCCCGCCGGGGGGAAGCAAGAAAAGATCGCGGACGCGGCAAGCAATGAAATCGTCAATCAACAACACCCGGATGCCAACGCCGCAACGAATCCTGTTTTCTGGGGCAGAGAATTTCTTACCTGGTTATGGTTCAAAAGCGAAGAACGGAACGGCATTATTGCTATCCCTGACAAGTATGAGATTGAACTCATATTTCTGCAAAGACTGGTTCTGACCTCGGGCGATGGGGAATATTCGGAAACCGTCGTCTGTCAGGGATTACACTCCGACATGAAGGAAGCCAGGGAAGCACTCCGTCAGGGGAAAAAAATTACCGAAGCCCGACTGAGGCTGACCAATGACGCTACCAAATGGGAGTTTACTTTCAAGGCCGATTATTTCCAGTACCAGTCTTTAAAATTGCCGACGACTACGGACAGCGAAGACGAGCCGGATCGGGAAGGGCAAAATATGGAGAGGATTTACCTTGTTGAAACAGCCATAGAAACGATGGACCGGCTTTTTGCCGCCTTCTTCCGCCTGCGTCATTCCCCCCAATGGGAGAAGGAGGAACTTCCGCGCATGGGAAAATGGCTGAACAAATAATGACTTTAACACGATAGGAGTCGCCAGTGTTTGATTTGCACACCCATTCTATTTTCAGCGATGGAGAACTGATCCCTTCGGAGCTGATCCGGCGCGCCAAAGTCGCCGGTTACAGAGCCATTGCCATTACGGATCATGGCGATCAGTCCAATGTGGATTTTGTTATCCCCCGCATCGTAAAAGTCTGCCGTAAATTGTCGGAGGCCTACGACATCAAGGTCATTCCGGGCATTGAATTGACGCACGTCCCGCCCATATATATCGCCGAACTGGCTAAAGAAGTTCGCGGTTTGGGCGCCCGGATCGTTTTAGTGCATGGTGAGACAATTGCCGAGCCGGTAGCGCCGGGGACAAATCTGGCCGCACTGCAATCAGACATTGATATTCTGGCCCATCCCGGCCTGATAACCGAAGCAGAAGCCTCGCTGGCAGGCGAGAAGGGCATATATTTAGAAATCACCACCCGCCGCGGACATAGTTTGACTAACGGACATGTATTAAAAACAGCCCGCCAATGCGGGGCCAAGCTTGTTTTAAATACGGACACCCATTCCCCTGATGATATTGTCTCACGAAGCCAGGCACAAAATATAGCTCGCGGCGCCGGTATGACTGAGGATGAAGTTGCCGCAATGTTCAAAAACTCTGACTGCCTGGCTGAAAAGGTTTGGGCATGAATTAACATCTCTTTTAACGGAAAAACCATGAAAGCTAAGGGGGAAAACGAAATGACAGAATATACCGAAGACACCCAGATCAATCGTCTCCTGAGTACCTTGGTGCGTGAAGTGAAGGGATATACAGAACATCAACTGGAATTAATCCGTAAACTTACCCAGATAGGGGTCGCCCTGTCGGCGGAAAAAAATATTGACCGTCTTCTGGAATTAATTGTGGACGAGGCGCGTAATTTTACCCAGGCCGATGGGGGTACTCTTTACATCATGTCGGACGACGAAACGGCGCTGCAATTTGCTATCGTACAAAACACCAAACTAAACATTCGCATGGGTGGGACCGGCAGTAAAATTACCTGGCCGCCCGTAATGCTGAAAAATGCCGATGGAAGCCCCAACTTTACCAATGTTTCCGCCTACGCCGCCATTTCAGGTAAAGTAGTCAACATTACTGATGTTTATGATGCGCATGGCTTCGATTTTCGAGGCACCCGCAAATTCGATGCCGATACCGGCTACCGATCCCAATCCATGCTGGTGGTCCCACTGAAAAATCACGAAAATGATATTATCGGCGTCTTGCAGTTGCTAAATGCCCAGGAGAGCGTCGAGAATACTGTCGTTAATTTCTCTCATGAATGCCAACAGATGACCGAATCATTAGCCTCTCAGGCTGCGGTAGCCCTTTCCAACAACCTCCTGATCCGTAATCTGGAAAATCTTTTGAACTCATTTATCAAGTCCATAGCCACGGCTGTTGACGAAAAATCACCTTATACCGGTGGCCATGTTAAGCGTGTCGCGGAGCTAACTGTTACTATTGCGAAAATAATAAATGATATTACTGCCGGCCCTTATGCCAGTACGCATTTTGATGACAAGCTTCTGGAAGAACTGCGAATGGCCGCCTGGCTGCACGACATAGGCAAGATCACGACGCCGGAATACGTCGTTGATAAAGCCACGAAGCTGGAAACCATTTACGACCGGATAGAAACGTTAAAGGTGCGCTTTGAGGTACTCAAGCGGGATCGTCAACTAGAAACTTGTCGAGGGGGGATCAGCGATGATGCATCTGGAATGTCCGGGAAGAAAGCATCCGAAACCTCGCGCCCGGAGATACAAGATAGTGAACAGGCAGATGAACGCTTGAAGAGTTTGGCCGCTGATTTTAATTTCCTGGTTACTGCAAACACTGGCGATGAATTTATGGCCAATGAAATGATCGCCAGGGTAAAAGATATCGGGCTGCGGACATGGATTTGTGATGGCCAGGAAATTGCCCTCCTGACGGATAATGAGATATATAACTTGACTATCGGCCGAGGCACCTTGACCAACGAAGAGCGGGAGATCATCAACAAACATGCCATCGTAACCCATAAGATGCTTTCTCAATTACCCTTTCCCAAACACCTGAGAAATGTCCCCCGCTATGCCGCCACCCATCATGAAAAGCTTAACGGCACCGGCTATCCTTTTGGGTTGAAAGACGCAGAGATTTCCCTGCAATCACGCATCCTGGCCATCGCCGATATATTTGAAGCGCTGACGGCCTGCGACCGTCCCTACAGGAAGGCCAAGACGCTGTCGGAAGCACTGAAAATTATGTCCTTCATGGTAAAAGACGGGCATATAGACAAAGATCTTTTCGACCTTTTTACCAAGGAAAAGATTTATCTTGATTACGCCAAGAAGGAGTTGTTACCCCAACAGATAGATAATGTAGATATTTCTTAACTCCCCGGGGGCTTCTACCTGGTTCCGGCGGCTTTAATTCATTCTGGATATCCGGGGGGGCCTGCGGCTTCATCTGGTTCGCAATGTCTTTCGCCTGGGGACTATTAGGAGGGAAATACTTGAGGGCCTCCTTGAAGTGGAACAAGGCGCTCGTCAACTTGGCTTTTTTCTTAAAATAAATTCCGAAGTTATAATGGGACTCGCCGGCATTGTTCGTCTTGCCATAGGCAAAAGCCAGGCTGTAAAAGACCTCTACATCGGTTGGATTTTTCGCTGCCAATCGTCTGTAAATTGGAATTGCCGCCAGATAATTGCCGTCTGCCTCGTACGACTTACCAAGGTAAGACAGGGCAATGGCATCATTACCGTCAAGTTCCACCGCCTTCCTGAGGTATTGCGTGGCTTCACCGGGATTACCGCTCTTAAGATAGACAATGCCGAAATCCCGTAAAATATCACTATCGTCAGGCGCCAACTTTATGGCCTTCTGGAAGCTCTCCAGGGATGCTGCGGTAAGACCCAGCTTGTCTTGCGATACCGCCAAGCCATAAAGGGAATCCAGGTCATCATTATTCTTGGCTAACGCCGACTGAAAGAATTTTAAATTCTCATTAAAATCTTTTTTCTCAAACAGCAAAACCGTCTGGATGCGTTTAAACTGGCCGGACAAGCTTTTTGAACTACCGCCGGCGTATCGGCTCTGCAACAAAGCATCGAGATACCTGATCCTCTCATCTGTCCCCGGATGGGTTAAGAAATATGAAGGCACGTTGCTGGAATAAAACTCGTATTGTCTCATGATTTTCAAGAAATCAAGCATGGCGTTGCCGTCGTAGCCGGCTTTAATCAAATAGGACAAACCCAGGCGATCGGCATCTTCTTCATGCTCCCGGCTGTATTTTAAATTCAAACTCGTGGCCGTAGCCAGAGAAAAACTGGCCACGGCAGCAGTCATATCGCCACCACCACCCAGAAAAGCTCCGGCCAGGATGGCTGCCAGTGTGGCAATGTTGATTTTAGCAGATTTAGCAACAATATCAGCAATATGCCTGGCACTGACGTGGGCTATTTCATGGGCCAGCACGCCAGCCAGCTCGCTTTCATTTTCCGCCAAGGTGATTAGACCCATGTTAACATAGACGTACCCACCCGGGGTAGCAAAGGCATTGATAGTAGGACTGTTGATGACGGAAAAACGATATTCGAAGAGAGAATAGGGAATCTTGGCGACAATTTGCCCGCCTAATTTGGTAATATATTCATCAACTCGCAAATTGTGATAGATGATATTGCTCTTTTCCATTTTATCATAAAATTCACTCCCCAGTTTCTTTTCTTCCTCGATTGTCAAGGACCCATAAGCGAGGCCGCAGGAAAAGATGATGAAACAAATATTAACAAACAGAAAACTTTTGGTTCGCCCCATATACTTATCCAAACTGATACCTCAACAGGAAAAATATGCAACTCTCCTTCTCAGTCTATAATTCTACCCATTTCCGGGTAGTTAAGCAAGATGTCTTTCTCCCCCCTGATAAAAACATTAGTTGGACTATTTTGGGGTTGCGTATAATCGCCCGTAATGAGCAGTTTTGGAAGGGTGATTTTTCGGATGAGCGGGGGCCGAGCAGTCCTTTCGATCATATTCTGGTGGCGGCTTGCGTCGGAATACTCAGATAATCTTTAATAGGTAATATACCCCAGGCATGTGGCTACTGCCTGAGGTACTATTGTAGAAATACTCAGGCGGTAGTTTCCACACTGGGCACATCAGGCGCCGGAGGCATTGCGACAGAGATCTGCGCCATATAACGCTCTATGTTGCTCTGAATTCTCTCTTGGGCAACAGACAGGCCTTTGCTATCAGGGTGCTCAGCGCTTCGTTCAGTTAGTTTTTCAAACGCCTGCGTCAACCCTGCCGGAGCCGTCAGCGGTCTTCCACGCTCCGCTCCATCAATCTTGTGGGTCTCGATAGGAAAATCTTGCCGGCTGCTATTGCCTTCCTTACTGTCACTGTCAAAAACGCTGGACGGAACATTCATGAACTGGTTACTCGCTCTTGCCCGCGCACCAGAAGCCTTCGCGTGGCTTGGCAGGGTATTTCCGATCTGATCAATAGTAGAAACTTGCATGGCAAACTCCTTTCCGGTATTTAATATTATATTTAACAGCAAGTTGCATGCCACACGCTCAAGGCGCAACACAGGGGGCAATGAAACCAGGCAATGTAAAACAAACCGTGCCGGCGTCATAAGCTTGAAAATCTAATGCGGCTCAGTAGGGGATATAAACCGATCATTTCAACCGCAAATCCTCAAAATATGTCATCCACCCTGCTTGCTGCTTTGTGTTAGGCGCGCGGCTTCACTGATATTTGATTACGATCGGCCCTATTGATAACCAATCGAAATGTGAAGCTATTGACCGTCGGCGCAAATTCGGGATGAAAGATACATCATCCGCTATTCAACCACCACTTTTACAGTGCCGCGCTTCTCTGGCCATCCCGTCTATTGCTTGATATCCTCTTAAACAGCACCTCCAAAACAACATTTTACGGAACTATTTCATTGACATACGGTTCCGCTTTACTTATACTTCTCCTCTGAAATAGCAATATCTTATCAAAATAATGGAGGACGAAATGAAATTTCATGGCAAGTCTTTCCCCTTAGCGTCCTGGGCGTTATTTTTTCTTTTTATTTCATCGTTAACACTTACGGGTTGTGGGAATAATTCCACGGCTTACGACCCTCAAGCCGAATACGCGAAAGCGTGTGCAGACGCCGCAATTGTGACGCCAGAAAAAATATCCAGAAACCTGACAGCAATCACACCTGACAACAATGACCTCATCTGGGAAAACAACGTCGTGGGACTGAGTGAATTTGTCGTACATGGCAAAAAATCCGATGGGAGCAAAATATCGGTGGGAATTAAAGCTGTGACACAGACGACGGCATATTTCACCAGTTGAAATGACAATGTAGTGGTGTAGTTTTAGTCCCAGTCAGGTTTGTTCCCGTGATTAGAAAGCCATGAGATACACAGAGCTTAAATTTATTATTGACCATAATGTGGGCAAAATGGCGAAGTGGCTGCGCATGGCAGGCTTTGATGCCCAACTATTTACGGGTGCTGACGATGCCGCGATAATTGCCGCTGCCTTGGCCGAAAATCGCATCCTGCTGACCCGCGACCGACGGATTATGAAACGTCGTGATATCGTCGGTGGCCGTATTAAAGCTATCCTCATTGAGAGTGACCGTTTCAAGGCACAGGTGCAGCAGGTCATCAGCACCCTGAGATTGGATAAAAGCCGCTTCCGCCCTTTTACCATTTGCCTCGAATGCAACCAGAGGTTAGAGGAACGATTTAAAGAAGCGATCAAGGGCCGTGTGCCGCCCTATGTGTACCAAACCCAAGAGTATTTTGCCGAATGCCCGGCCTGCCGCCGCCTCTACTGGCAAGGCACCCATTGGCAAGCCATGAGTCGGGAAATAGAAGGGATAAGGAACCAGCTATGACTATTGCCATACTATACCGCGATGAGTTGCGGGAATATGATTTTGGACCTGGCCATCCCTTTCGCGGTGACCGATATGAAATATTCCCCAACTTTCTCAAGGAAAGAGTCCCGGAAGAAGACAATTACCGAATAATAAAGGCAATACCTGCAACCGACAGTGATCTTCTCCTAATCTGTAGCAAAAACTACATAGATTTTACCCGTGAGTTCTACAAGGCTGCCCATGCAGGAACGACATTTCACGGTGATTTTGGCCGCTACCAGAGCATGGACAATATGCCGTTTGATACTCCCGGAAAATTGGAAGAGGCGGCCAGGCTCATCATCGGCCAAGCCAAACTCGGATGCGATCTTATTCAGCAAGGCGCTTATCAGAAAGCGGTTTCTATTGGAGGTGGCGTACATCACGCAACAGCCTCTTATGGTGAGGGGTTTTGTCTTTATAATGATGTTGCCTATGCAGCGCGTTACCTGATAAGCGCCTACAAGCTCGAGCGCGTACTGATCATAGATACGGATGCCCATGCCGGCAACGGCACTTGCGATTATTTCTACGATGACCCCAGAGTGCTTTTCATAGACCTGCACCAGGACCCTCGTACACTCTACCCGGGTACCGGCTTCGCCGAAGATATCGGTACCGGTAACGGGAAGGGATATACCGTCAACGTTCCCCTACCGCCAGATGCGGGATACGATTCCTATTGCCACATTTTCGATGAAATCGTCGAGCCACTGGTACGGGCATTTAAACCCCAGTTCATTATCCGTAATGGCGGTTCCGATCCACACCGCGATGATAGTCTGACCAACCTTGACCTTCCCATACGCGGTTTCCGGATGATCGGCGAGAAGGTCAGGTGCCTGGCGGACGAAATGTGTCAGGGCAGGGAATTAGACCTGATTGCCTCCGGCTATAACGAACACATCCTTCCTTACTGCTGGCTTGCATTGATATCAGGCCTTGCAGGCTGGAATATTGATGTTGAAGATATTGGAACCGCGTCACAAGCATCCGGCAAAGATCCCGCTTTTGATCGGATCAAACTGGTTGCAGCTCAAATTAAGAACATCCTGAAACCTTACTGGAAATGTTTCCAAACAACAAATCTCTGATCGTCGTTACAACAAGAGGGTTCGTTGATTCATTCACTCGGGATGAAAGGTGGAAATGCTTGACAGCGGATTTCCAGTTCTGTAGAGTGCAGGTGCGCTTCCTGCAGTAAAACGTCGCCCTTGAAGAAAATGCTGGATTTCGAATGGAAATGAGTGATTTGGAAAGGGCTTTACTGCATCTTAAAAGGTCTGAAATACTTGGGTGAACTTTTATCAAGCATTTAAAAAAAAGGAGGTTAGTCATGCAATCCAGTGCGAAGAATACCGTAAAAAAAATCACAGAAAGCATGGTGTCCATTAAAACCGTTGACGGTTCTCTGCTGCGAGGAAAGATCAATCTGGGGGATGAAAATAGGGTGTCCGATATCTTTACCAAATCGCTCAATACTTTCATCGTTCTGTCTGACGTATTTAGCCAGAGCGGGGAAAGCAAGGTCATGATCGTCAACAAGAACCATATCGTCTGGATCGAACCGGAAGAAAATGCCGCCGCCTGACCCTGTGTGAAGGCTCCTGCACTGTTTTTCCCGTTACGTACAAACAACGTCCGAAGGTTAATAGGTGTTTCATCAAGACCTATATATCTGGAAAGGCTGAGGAAGGTCTTTATCCAGGAGGCGGTTCCGCGGAACAAATACATGCCCGGAGCCTTCATCGCCATGCGAACGTTCGGCGATTTCCTGGAATTCATCCCCATTGGCACATCCCCGTGACGGAACGATGTTTCGATGGCAGAGCAAAATCCATTAGTTGAAGTGGTAATCATCTCGTCAATTCTGAACTCAAAGGTGCTGACTCGTGGAGACATTTTCGGGTACATCTATATTCTTCTGAAGGACTTCTCGATTATTACCAAAAGAAAGCTGCTATACAAGCGCATCAGTCGCCGATCACGACTTCGATAAAATAACCATTTTGCCATATTAATACAAGTAGTTAATGCTGCGGTTTACTGTTGTGGACCTCCGGCAGTTGTGATAGCATGCTCGCCAGATGAGTAACTTATATTTACTGTTATCAATGCGATAACTGCGGAGGCCACATGATGGAGAAAAAGCTGGTAGTCACGATAGACGGCCCTGGTGGGGCAGGGAAAAGCACGGTGAGTAAAGCCTTAGCGGCAAAACTTGGCTATCTATACCTGGACACCGGCGCCTATTACCGAGCTTACGCCTATCAGGCAAAACAAAATGGCATATTACCCGAAAATGATGAACAATTAGCCCAGATAGGCCGAAGCATAAAAATCCACACCGAGAACAGGGGGGGCATTTTTCTTGTCTTTGTGGATGGCGAGGATGTAACGGAAAAAATCCGGACGGAGGAAATCAGCATCCTTGCTTCCACCATATCGGCGCGCCCCTGTGTCAGGCAAGCCCTGCTTGAAATTCAAAGAAAAGTGGGATCCCCAGGAGGAATCGTTGCCGAAGGCCGAGACATGGGAACAGTCGTCTTTCCCGAGGCTGATTTTAAGTTTTACTTAGATGCAACGACTTCGGAACGTGCCCAACGGCGCTATCAGGAGCTTTTTGCCAGGAACGCTGACGCTGATGGGAACTACGAAAAAGTGGCAAGCGCTCTCCTGCTCAGAGACAGGCAGGACAGAGAACGCGAGACAGCGCCGCTTAAACCCGCTGCTGATGCCTATATTATTGATTCCACCAATATGACGGTCCAGGATGTCGTGGATAAAATGGCCGGGTTAATTTTAGTAAGTTAGACATTATTTCCTGCATATTTCTGGCAGAAAATAATGTCGTAAACTTACTTATCCCGTTTATCGGGGTTATGTCATAGACTGACAAAATAATCATTCCCCTGTGTCAATTCCGAGCTTTTATTATCTTGATATTTCGTGATTGATGTGTTATTCGCGACTGAATTTATCAAGCATTTACAATTTTTTAGGGGGTACTTGTTTAATGGTCAACGATGATAACCATGTTTCAGAACCGGATGCAGACAGTAATTTCCTGGCAAAGGAACTGTCGAACCATCCCTCACCGGCGAGGGATGCGGATTTTTGTTTTAAAGATCTTTATGAGCAAAGTCTTCAGAATGTGCAGTTTGGCGAAATTGTTACGGGGAAGATCGTGCAAATAACTAATGACGTCGCCATGGTAGATGTGGGCTGGAAAACGGAAGGCTACATCCCGATCAGGGAACTGAGAGATGAAAATGGCATAGTTACTTTTTCAGTCGCTGATAACATCGAGGTTTTTATTGACAGGAAGGACGAAGAAGGCAGCCTCGTTTTATCCAGAGATAAGGCCGCCAAAATAAGGGTATGGGATGATATAAAAATAGCCTGCGAACAAAATGAGGCCATCAAGGGCCTGGTCAAGGAGAGGGTAAAGGGTGGGCTTTCCGTTGACGTCGGCGTGCCCGCGTTTCTACCCGGTTCTCAGGTTGACCTTAGGCCAGTCCGAGACCTGGACAAGTTTGTCGGTAAAACGATGCTTTTTCACGTCCTCAAATACGACCGCAGAAGAAGCAATATTGTCTTATCCAGGCGGACTATCCTGGAAAAAGAACGGGAAATGGAAAAGACGAATACGCTGGAGAACCTCGCGGAAGGCAAGATAGTTGAGGGAATAGTCAAAAATATCACTGATTACGGCATATTTATTGATTTGGGCGGTATTGACGGTTTGCTCCATGTAACAGACATATCGTGGGGAAGAATTACCCGTCCCGCTGATCACTTTACCAAGGGCAGCAAGATCAAGGTCGTTGTGCTTTCCTTCGATCGGGAAAAGGAAAGAGTTTCCTTAGGGCTCAAGCAACTGGCCGACAATCCCTGGCTCTCCATTGCCGAAAAATATCCCATCGGCTCAATTATAGAAGGGAAAATTGTCAGCATTGCCGATTACGGCGCTTTTATCGAGATCGAACCAGGGGTAGAGGGTCTGATCCACGTCTCGGAAATGTTCTGGACCAGAGAGATTAAACATCCTTCCAAACTCTTGTCAGTCGGGAATACTATCAAGGTTATGGTCATTGACATAAATCAGGAGAACAAGCGCATTTCTCTTGGTTTAAAGCAAACAACACCCAATCCATGGGAAGCCATTAAAGAAAAATACCCCGAAGGAACCGTCATAAGAGGCGTCATTAGAAATATTACCAACTTTGGCATCTTTGTGGGCGTTGAGGAAGGCATTGACGGCTTGATACATGTGTCCGATATTTCCTGGAAACAGCGGGTGACTAATCCGGCGGAGCTTTATGTCAAGGGTCAAGAAGTAGAGGCCATGGTGCTCCATGTGGATGTGGAGAATGAAAAATTTTCGCTGGGTTTGAAGCAGATCGAACCAAATCCCTGGGAGCAGCTCAGTTCCAAATATGCTCCGGGCGCCATTGTCTCGGGAAAAGTGACGAATATCACCGATTTCGGTATGTTCGTGGAGATAGAGGATGGCATTGAAGGGTTGGTTCACATTTCTGAGCTTAGTAACAAAAGGGTAAAATCAACGACCGAACTTTTCTCAGTCGGAGATACGGTCACGGCCACGATTAAAAATATTGACGTCAAGAACAAGAAAATCCGGCTGAGTTTAAAGGATGGCGAGGCGGAAACGGAAGGACACTCGGCCAACCACTATATCAACAACCGGGAGAGTGTGGGTTCAAATCTTGGCAAAGCCTTGGCTGATATCAGGATTATAAGCGCCGAGAATTGAAAGCGGCAAATGGCCTGTCATGAGAAAGCATCCCGTCATATATGGTTTCTGCCTGATTTTTCTATTAGGCTTGGGATCCATCATCCTTTTATATGGCTTCAATGCTTTAACGGGCGACGCTAAATTATTTAACAGCCCGGAGAAGGTTGGAATTGTCAGCATCCGCGGCGTCATCTCGAGTTCGCAGGAGGCAGTCGAGCAACTTGATGAATTCGGCAAGGATAGCAACATTAAAGCTGTTGTCGTGCGCATAGATTCCCCCGGCGGTGGCGTCGCCGCCTCTCAGGAAATCTATGCCGCCGTGAAGAGAATACGAAAAAATAAAATAGTTGTCGCCTCTCTCGGCTCCGTTGCCGCTTCCGGAGGGTATATGGTTGCCTGTGCCGCCAATAAAATTGTGGCCAACCCCGGTACGGTTACGGGCAGTATTTCGGCAATTATGTACTTTGCCAACGCTGAAGACCTGCTGAAGAAAATCGGCCTTAAACCCTCCGTCATTAAAAGCGGCAAATACAAGGATATCGGCTCACCGACGAGGGGCATGTCGGACGAAGAAAAACAGATCCTTCAGGTCCTCGTTGATGATATTTATTTTCAATTTATAGATGTTATCGCCCAGGACAGAAAAATTCCCCTGGAAGAGGTGAAGAAAATAGCCGATGGCCGGGTTTTTTCCGGTAGACAAGCTCTCCAGCAAAAACTGGTTGATTTTTTGGGAGACAAGTCATTCGCACTGCAACTGGCAGGGAAAATGGCCGGCATAAAAGGGACTCCCGACTTTGTCTATCCCAAGAAAAAGGATGTAACTTTCTGGGATTTCATCCTGCAGAGTACGGCCGCCTCTTTCGCGACCGCCCTGAAAAACAATGTTCCCACTATGCCCCAAGGGCTTAATTTAATTTATGAATATGGATTATAAGACTATTATTGTAGAGCAACGACAGGGCTATACAATCATAACCATGAATCGCCCCCGCGAAATGAATGCTCTTTCCCGGGAAATGCGTCTGGAGATTCAGGGCTGTTTTGCCTCACTCGCCTCCGATAGGGAGATCTCGGCAGTCATTCTGACGGGAGGAGATTACATCTTTTCGGCCGGCATGGACATCAAAGAAATGATGCTTCTGACCAGCGATGCTGTTGATGACTATTTCAAGGCACTCAGCGAGTACTTTAAACAAATATACAACTTCAATAAACCTGTTATCGCCGCCGTGGGCGGTATAGCGTTAGGCGGCGGCTTTAACATGGCAACTGTCTGCGATATTATTATCGCCTCGGAAAGCGCGATTTTCAGTCACCCCGAACTAAAGTTTGGAATGAATCCTCTCTTCGCACCCTTAAAGGAGCTTGTCGGTACCGCCAAGGCAAAAGAAATCTCCATGTTTGGCGAGCCTATCGCCGCCAAGGAGGCCCTGCGTATCGGCCTGGCTAACAAAGTGGTTTCACCGGACAAATTGATGACCGAGGCCATAATTATGGCAGAAGAACTTTCAAAGAGATCGGTGCGAGCGCTTGAAGCCGTCAAGAAGATTTCCCATCTCAGCCAGAAAATGGATACGGCGTCGCTGTTGGATATTGAATGCGGCTTAACGGCCCAGCTTTTTACCAGAACCGAGCAGCGGGAACATATGACTGAGTACCTGGATGAATTGAAAAAAAATAAGAAGAACAGGTCTATATAAAATTCTGTTTTTCCCAGTCCGTATCAGGGGAAGCAAAATCCCGCAGTTGATCTCTTCTCTTTTTATGCTGTAGTTTCTTCAACGCCTTTGCCTCTATCTGCCTTATCCGTTCCCTCGTCACCCCCATCATCTCTCCCACTTCTTCCAACGTAAAGGGACCGTAATTACAGGCTACCCAGGTGCAGTTAAGAAAATTTTCATTTCTCAGACGCCACTCACAGGCTACATCTTCGCAAATATCAGCGATCCGTTGCCCCCTTTTTTTGCATATATACATGTCTATCAAAAAAATCACCTGTATGTTTTATATGGTAACTTGAAATATTAACACACTTTGCGTCATCTTTAGCTCACTTGCCGATTTTTTACAATAGTTCTTTTTACCCTCCCCTGATTCTGGTTCACTGCTTTTTAACCGTTCGCCCCTTTGACGACTTCTTGGCGGAACGGTTTTCCCCTTTCTGCTTGCCCTCATCTTGCGTGACAGCTTTCTTCTCCAATTTCAGTTTCTGGCCAACTTTCAGGGTTAAACTTTTCAAATTATTCGTTTTTTTAATTTCATCAACACTGGTGTCAAAACGTTTTGCCAAGGCGAATATGCTATCGCCCTTTTTTACCCTGTACATTACAGTAGCATTTGACCCGCCCGACACATCGGCGCTCTTTTCCCTGTTTCCGGAAGTTTTCACCGGCTGGGAGTCGCGAACGGCGATTGCCAGCGTCTGACCGGCCTTAAGGTTACTTTTGGCCAGAAACCGGTTTTGCTTCCTGATGGCGCCGGAGGTGGTTCTGTATCTATTGGCAATGGAGGCTATCGTTTCGCCTGCCTTTACCTTATGCTTGATGGTCGCGGGACGACGCGATTCGGTGTTCCGCGGCTTCTCCGCCTGAGGGATTTCATCTATCACCTGAACGAATTTCTCCAACGATTCCGGTGGTACTTTGAGTATATAGTCCTTATCAGGTGTTTTTTTATGCCTCAGCTCGGCATTCAGAGTGCTCAAATGCTCTTCCGAAATGTCCAGACGTGAAGCAATATCTTGCAAATTCATTACTTTGGAGGTTTTAACTTTCGCATAGACAAAAGCTGGTTGCTTTTCTGCCTGGATAACCTCAAGGTCCATACCGTATTTTTTAGGATCTTTAATAATATGCAGGGTTGCTAAAAAACGCGGGACATAACGCGCAGTTTCTCTGGGCAACTGGTTGTACAAATCCCAGAAGCGATCCAGATAATTAATGTGCTGTCCCGATATAATCCTCAGCACCCGACCTTCGCCGCAATTATAACCGGCCAGAACCGTCAGCCAGTCGCCAAACATATCATGCAGGTCTTTCAGGTAGCCGATAGCCCCCTGGGTAGATTTTTCTACATCCATCCTTTCGTCCACCCAGTCATCGCGATTCAAACCATATTTGTAACCCGTCGAGGGGATGAATTGCCATAAGCCCAAAGCCCGTGCCCGCGAAAGAGCGCGAATCTTGAAGCCGCTTTCCACGAGAGGAAGCCAGGATAGTTCCTCAGGCAAGCCGGCTTTCTTCAAGGCCGTCACAACAACAGGACGGAAAAATGCAGCCCGCTGATAAGACGAGATGAAGAAATCCCTTTCTATTGTTTGAAAGCTATGGATTTCTCTCTCTACTTCAGTATTCATCACCAGGGGTATTTCGCCGCGCCGACCGGTGGTGACCGATTGCCGGGACGTATAGATGGCCAAGATTTTCTTGGATATCAAGAGACGCAGATCATCTTTTTGACGGGCAATATCGGCATCGCCATTGGTATCCAAAAGAATGGCATAGGCCTGATCTAATGCCTCCAGAGCGTATTCTATGTCGCCTTTGACCCAGAATTCATGAGAACTGTTTAGCAATTCCAAGGCCTTCTCCATGATATCCTGTTCCCCTGCCAGCTTGCTGTCGAGTTTTTCCTGGGATTGGATATCATTGGTTTGACTTTCACTTTCCGCTGCAACCGCAGATTTACCGGGGATGAAAACGGCCAATAAAATAATAAAAATTAAAGGTGATACCAGTCCAATAAAGCTTCCTCGTCTTATCATTTGCCTGGGCTCCTTTTTCACTGACTTCATATTTTCAGGAAATTATCACAATCGTTTCGTCCCATACCATAATTTTGCCTTTTCCCCTATGATTTTCAACGCCACCTTTCACTCGAAAATGCTCTTCAAATCCCCCTTCATCCCCCTTTTCTAAAGGGGGAATTTGTTGTTCCCCTCTTTGGCAAAGAGGGGTTAGGGGAGATTTTCGTTATCGTTTGTGACGGCGCACCGTCAGGCTCGTTTCACCTCTATACTCTCCAGCGATTATCACTTCTGAGCCTGCAAAAGGTAGGACTCAATGAAATCATCTATGTCCCCATCCAGAACACGGGTCACGTTTCCTACCTCCAAATTGGTGCGATGATCTTTCACCATTTTATAGGGGTGCAGGACATAAGAACGGATCTGGCTGCCCCAGGCAATGTCTTTTTTCGACTTATTTATCTCTGCCAGCGTTTCATTCTGTTCCCGCAGTTTCTTCTCATAAAGACGTGATTTCAGGTACTTCATGGCCATAGACTTGTTCTTGTGCTGGGAGCGTTCGTTCTGACATTGCACGACAATTCCCGTCGGCAAGTGGGTAATCCGCACGGCAGAGTCCGTTTTATTGACATGCTGTCCGCCGGCGCCGCTCGATCTGAAGGTATCAATGCGCAAATCCTTTTCATCTATTTCGATTACGATACTATCATCTATCTGCGGATAAACAAAAACGGAAGCAAAGGAAGTGTGCCGGCGGGCCGCGGCATCAAAAGGCGAGATGCGGACGAGACGGTGGATACCGATCTCCGCCTTGCTATACCCGTAAACATAAGTACCTTCTATCGTCAGAGAAACACTCTTGATACCGGCCTCATCACCGGGCTGATAATCTATGATGGTTGCCTTAAACCCCCTCCTGTCCACCCACCGGAGATACATACGCAACAGCATCTCCGCCCAGTCCTGGGCTTCAGTGCCGCCGGCGCCCGCATGAATGGATATTATGGCATTCAAAGGATCCTGGTCGCTGCCCAGCATCCTTTTCATTTCCATTTCCCGGACCGACTTGTCGAGATCAGACAGTTCTTCCCTGATGACCTCTATGGTATTATTATCCGTTTCTTCTATCGCCAACTCATAAAGCTGCACGAGATCATCTATAAGCTTTTTATACTGCCTCCAACTATGCACCTCATTTAGGAGCTTGTTCTTTTCTTTCAGAGTATCCCTGGCCTTATCGGCGTCGCCCCAGAAATCATCCTTAAGTGAGGTCTTTTCCAGCTCTTTTATGACATATTCTTTATTAGCTATGTCAAAGATAGTCCTTGAGTTGTGCAATCCTGTTCTGCAGGTCTTTTACGGCTACTGCTAAATCTTCGATCATAATTTTCTCCCCCTCCGGAAATTAAGCAATATCGCTGCCAGGGAAATAAGGCACAGGTAGACAAAGGCGTCACCATATGCCATATAAAATGTCCTGGTGTCAATAAATCTTACCTGCCCTGACAGTGACGTCTCGACGAATAATGCCGTCCGGGCAACTATTTTACCGGCCGGATCAACAATGGCGCTGATACCTGTATTGGCCGCACGAACAACATAGAGCCTGTTTTCCACAGCCCGGAACGCCGTCATGGATAAATGCTGATAAGGCGCCGACGAAAAGCCGAACCAGGCATCGTTCGTAATATTTACCAGTAATTCTGCACCCTTGCTCTTATAAATACGACTTGCCTCCGGTAAAATTGCCTCATAACAGATGAGCACGCCAAGCTGACGATTATTCATCGCCAGGGGATGATAGCCCTCCCCGGCACGGAAGTCTCCGACGCCTACGACTAATTTGCCGATAAAGGGAAACAAGCTCCGCAAGGGGACATATTCGCCATAGGGCACCAGATGCACCTTATCGTAACGTCCCGCAACAGCCCCCGCAGGCGAGATGAGAAAGGCGCTGTTTAAATAGGAAGCACTGCCGCCCGGCTCCTTTATGTAACTGGGGCTGCCAAATAAAAGCCAATTGCCCGTCTCTTTGGCCACCTGGTAAACCTGTCGGGACCGGTCATCCATATCCTGGAAGTAGAAAGGCACGGCCGTTTCCGGCCAGACAATAAGCCTGGAACCTGACGCCGGCTTCAGATTGGAAAGGGATTTATAAGTCGTCAAGGTTTCCTGCTGATTTTGTGGATTCCATTTGATGCTCTGATCAATGTTACCCTGAATAAGCGCAACATCCATATACGGCGCGGTTTTGAGTTGTGCCCGGACTTCTTTGATGCGCAGCTCGCCGTAAACAAAAATGGCAATCAGCAACAGCAGGGCGCCGGTAACCTCCATGACGGGACGCTGCCAACGCCTGCCATCATCGCCGGGCAGCAAGTAATTAAGGAGGTTGCCAATTACGACATTGATGAAAACAATAACAAAAGTAATTCCGTAGATGCCTGCAATATCTGCTATCTGGATAACGTGCAGATTAAGATACTGTGAGTAGGCCAGATTTTCCCAGGGAAAACCGGTCAGCAGGTGAGACTTGAGATATTCCAGGCAAGTCCATAAAAGAGGGGCGGCAATAATCTGGTTGATGCCCTTCTCTCTCAAGTATGCTATACCGCCGGCAAAAAGGGCTACATAAATGCTCAAGTAGGCAGCCAAAAACAACATGGCGACCAAACCTGCCGCCAAAGGTAAATAACCGTAGTTTACAATGACTAAGGATATCCAGTATATAAGCCCTACATTGAATACCAGACCCGCGCCGAAACCTGTTATTAAGGCGGACTTAACTGACTCCTTTTGCAGGGCCAATAAAAGAGGAACCAAAGCAATCCAGGCAACATTGCCTACCCCGTATTTGGGAAAGGAAAGAAAGAGCAAGCCACCCGAAATAAATGCCAATAATAATCTCTTTTTATAATGCAGGTTCCACCTCCCCATGGTACTATTTTATGAAAAAAATGACCAACATTGATAGCTGACGATTGTAATGAATATCACAATAATGACCAATATTAAAAGCGTATTGTTTGCGCGACCGTTTGACGCTTTCGCAGGATTGGAAATGGATTTTAAGGCAAAGAAAAAGGGGTCACGAATTTAACCGTAACCCCTTTTTCTTATTAATGGCGGGGCCGATGGGACTTGAACCCACGCCCTCCGACGTGACAGGCCGGCGTTATAACCAACTTAACTACGACCCCGCAATACTCTTATGCAAAAACTCTCCCTTTGCTGACAGGACAGTCCGACCTTGTCTTTCCTGGTAGGCGGAACAGGACTTGAACCTGTGACATCCACGGTGTAAGCGTGGCGCTCTCCCGGCTGAGCTACCCGCCCCCATCAACCTTCCTCACGGGCGCCTGTCTAACAATTACGCCCTTTTTTGTCAAGCAATAAATGAAATAATATCGCGGCGAGATACCATTTAATGATTTATTTGCAACTGGGTAGCACCCTGCGCGGCTGGCAAAACAATCAGCGGTAATTCATCGGCGCCTGTTTCCTTCCGGGCAATTTCTCCGGCCGCAGGTAGCAAGGCGACCTTTAGCACATCGTCCACGTTGCCAACAAAAACTATATTCAAGGCCTTTAATATATTGGCCGGAACATCCGCCAGATCCTTTTCGTTATCCTCGGGAATTATAACCGTTTTAATATTGCCGCGATGCGCCGCCAGCAGCTTCTCCTTTAATCCTCCGATCGGGAGGACTCTGCCACGCAGGGTAATTTCCCCGGTCATGGCCAGGTCGGCGCGAACCTTTCTTTTGGTAAGTACCGAAGCAATGGAGGTGGCAATAGCAATCCCCGCCGAGGGACCATCCTTTGGTATCGCGCCTTCGGGAACATGGACGTGGATGTCCATTTCCTTGTAAAAATTGTCCTCCAAGCCAAACTGCTCCGCCCTGGCCCGCACATAAGTCAAAGCCGCCTGAGCCGATTCCTGCATCACGTCGCCCAGTTTGCCCGTCAGGGTCATCTTCCCGTTACCCTTCATGACGGAGGTTTCCACTACCAGCAATTCACCTCCTACTTCCGTCCAGGCCAGACCTATCGTCAAGCCAATTTCGTCCTTGCCTTCTGTTTCACCATGCCGGTGCTTCGGCACGCCCAGATATTTCGCCACAGATTTGGATGATATTTTAAACTGATTTTGAAAACCATTGGCAACAATCTCGCGGGCAATTTTGCGACAAATGGAGGCAATTTCCCGCTCCAGATTTCTGACGCCAGCCTCCCGGGTATACTGGCGGATAATGGCCAGGAGGGCGCCATCTGTAAACACCAGATTGGCGCTGGTCAAGCCATTGGCTTCCAATTCCTTGGCCACCAGAAACCGCTGGGCAATACTCAATTTTTCCGGTTCCGTATATCCCGCAATACGGATCACTTCCATCCGGTCCTGCAATGGCGCCGGTATGGTTTGCAGGACATTGGCCGTCGTGATAAACATTACGTCGGAAAGGTCATAATCTACCTCCAGGTAGTTGTCATTGAAGGCATTATTCTGCTCCGGATCAAGAACCTCCAACAGCGCGGAGGATGGATCACCGCGGAAATCAGAGGTTAATTTATCAACCTCGTCCAGGCAGAAAACGGGGTTATTGGAACCGGCTTTTTTTAATAACTGAATGATCTTGCCCGGCATAGCGCCGATGTAAGTTCGCCGGTGCCCCCTGATCTCGGCCTCGTCCCGGACACCCCCGAGCGACATGCGGACAAATTTTCTATTGGTGGCGCGAGCGACAGATTTCGCGATGGAGGTCTTGCCAACACCCGGCGGTCCTACCAGGCAGAGGATGGAACTTTTATTCTTTTTGACCAGACTCTGTACGGCCAGATATTCTATTATCCGCTCCTTCACCTTCTTCAGACCATGATGATCTTCCTCAAGCATGGCTTCCGATTCCAGCAAGTTATGCGTATTTTCGGTTTTCTCCTCCCAGGGCATATCCAGCAGCCATTCTATATAGTTTCTGACCACCGTGGATTCAGCCGACATGGGAGCCATCATCTGCAGCTTTTTTATTTCCTGCTTGACCTTTTTACTCGCCTCTTCTGATAATTTCTTCGCTTTTAGACGTTTTTCCAGTTCGGCTATTTCATTTTTAATATCATCCTTATCCCCCATCTCTTTCTGGATGGCGCGCATCTGCTCGTTTAGATAATAGTCCTTCTGCGTCTTTTCCATCTGCTTTTTGACGCGGCGCTTGATCTTTTCCTCCACCTGCAGGATTTCGTTCTCCGCAACGATCATGGCATAGATGGCTTCCATCCGCTCATTGATATTGAATATCTCGAGTATTTTCTGCCTGTCCTCGAGTTTGACGTTAATGTTGGAAATTACGATATCCGCAAATTTGGAAGGATTATCCATGGCCGCAACGGTGCCCGATATTTCGACATGCACCTTCTTGCTCAGCTTCAAATAGGCCTCGAAGGCCTCCTTGATGCTCCTCATCAGGGCGTCGGTCATTTGCAGGTCGGGATCCGGCAGCTCGGCAATCTCTTCCACATTGGCATAGAAAAATTCTTCATCGTGTAGATATTCCTTAATTACGCCCCGGACACGTCCTTCAACAAGAACCTTGACTGTTCTATCAGGCAGGCGCAATAACTGAATTATTGTGCCAATGGTACCAACATTGTAAATATCTTCCTCGTGCGGCTCATCCTTCTTGGCATTTTTCTGGGCCACTAAAAAAATGCTTTTTTCAAACTTCATGGCCGATTCCAGCGCGAAAATGGATCTCTCGCGGCCTACGAAAAGCGGCACAATCATGTGGGGAAATACAACCACGTCCCTTAAAGGTAAAAGTGGCATAGCTGTAATCTTATCCTGTTCATCTTTGTTAATGAAATCAACCATAGTTTCCTACCTGTATCCTGACCCCTAATAAACGGGCAAATTTTTAACTTACTAATTCAGCATTGTCTTATGCCGTTTCTGATTGCGGTTCGAAAAGTAAAATCGGCTGGGCGCCGTTAATAACGACATCCTCCGTAATCACGCATTCTCGCACATCATGGCGCGATGGCAGGTCATACATTATGTCCAGCATCGTGTTTTCAATGATGGAACGCAGCCCCCGGGCGCCTGATTTCCGTTCCACCGACAACTTGGCTATCGCGGTCAGGGCGCCATCGGTAAATTTCAATTTCACCTTGATGAGTTCAAAAAGCTTCTTGTATTGCTTGATAATGGCATCCTTGGGTTCTATCAGAATCCTTACCATCTCCTCCTCTTCCAACTCGTTCAAGGTCGTTATCACGGGCAGGCGGCCCACAAACTCCGGGATCAGGCCATATTTCAGAAGATCCTCGGATTGGATTTTTGAAAGTAGTTCACCAACATTTTTCTCCTTTTTACTTATTATATCGGCGCCAAACCCCATGCTGTTATGTCCCACGCGCTGGGCAATAATCTTGTCCAGGTCATTGAAGGCCCCCCCGCAAATGAATAAAATATTATTTGTGTTGACTTGAATAAATTCCTGCTGGGGATGTTTTCTTCCTCCCTTGGGGGGAACGTTGGCTATGGTGCCTTCCATAATTTTCAACAGCGCCTGTTGCACGCCCTCACCAGATACATCCCGGGTAATAGAAGGGTTCCCGGATTTCTTGGCAATTTTGTCAATTTCATCAATATACACGATCCCGCGGGAGGCCTTTTCCGCGTCATAATCGGCGTTCTGCAACAGGCTCAGGATGATATTTTCGACATCCTCGCCCACATATCCGGCCTCCGTCAAGGTCGTAGCATCGGCTATGGTAAAGGGAACCTTCAATAGTTTGGCCAGAGTTTTCGCCAGCAATGTCTTACCCGATCCCGTGGGACCGATCAGCAATACGTTGCTCTTCTGAATTTCTACATCATCATTTTTTACTCCGGAAAATAGACGGCTATAGTGATTATAAACGGCTACCGAAAGGACTTTCTTGGTGCGCTCCTGACTTATAACGTACTGATCTAAAAATAACTTTATATCCTTAGGCTCCGGTGTGCCCCTCTTGACGCCTTCGTTCACGGAGGGTATATTTTGCTCCTCAACGATAGACTTGCACAGATCTATACATTCGTCACAAATATAGGCGGAAGGACCAGCCACAAGTTTTCTGACTTCCTCCTGCGACTTGCCACAAAAAGAACAAAACAGCATTCCCTGTATGTCTCTGTGATTGTCAAATTTCTTTGTCATCAGCAATACCTCTTTGTTTGTTCATATACTTATGTTGAAGTCTTTAATGGTTTTTTTACGATAATCTCGTCTATCAATCCATAGGCCTTAGCTTGTTCGCTGGTCATGTAATAATCCCGTTCCGTATCCGATTGAATCTTCTCCAGGGATTGATCGGTCAAATTGGCCAGAATGCGGTTCAATTCGTCCTTTAATCTCAATATCTCGCGCGCCTGAATATCAATGTCGGTCGCCTGTCCCTGAAAGCCGCCCAGGGGTTGGTGGATGAGAATGCGGGCATGGGGCAAGGCGAACCGCTTGCCTTTATTACCGGCGCAAAGCAGCAGCGCCCCCATACTGGCCGCCTGACCCATGCAGAACGTAGAGATCGGCGATCTGATGTATTGCATCGTGTCATAAATGGCCAGCCCGGAACTTACATGCCCGCCGGGGCTGTTGATGTAGAAGAAGATTTCCCGGTCCGGGTCTTCCGCCTCGAGAAAAAGCATCTGGGCCACAACCAGATTGGACACGTTGTCGTCTATGGCCGTTCCGAGAAAGATAATGCGATCCTTTAAAAGCCGCGAATATATATCATAGGCACGCTCTCCCCGGCCATCCTGTTCCACCACCATCGGAATGAGCGTCATGTTGTTTCAACCCCTTTCGTATCCATGTCCTTATCTTCCTTGACTACTTTAATTTGCGCATGATCTTCTATAAATTTGAATATCTTGTTATGCAATATCTCTCTGGAGAGGTTAGCTTTAATTTCCTCTTTTTCCAGATACTTTTTCGTAGTGTCATAATTCCGTGACTGCGTGGCCATCTCGTCAATCCTGGCCTGAAGCTCGCTATCTTCAACTGTAATACCTTCCTTGCGGGCAATGCTGTCTAATAAACTGGCCACCTTCACCATCCGGATAGCTCCCTGCCGGTATTGATCCTGAAATTTCGCTTGTAATCCGGCTGCCGCGTCCTTATCCAATCCCTCCATGGCCATCCTTCTTTTTGTATCAGCCATCATATACTGGTACTCACGTTCCACATAGCACTCCGGAACCTCGAATTCATTTACTTTCAGGAGTTCAGTAACGGTCAGATTGCGCAGGTCATTTTGCGATCTGGCCTTGTTTTGTTCCGTCAGTTTCTGACGGATATCATCTTTAAGTTCCTCAATAGAACCGAATGTATCGAAATTTTCTATGAAACTGGAGTCTAACGGCGGAAGCTTCTGCTCCTTGATATTTTTTACCGTAAAGTTGAAGACAGCATCTTTTCCGGCCACATCCTTGGCATAATAATCGTCGGGGAACTTCAGGTTAATCTCTTTTGGTTCACCTCTCACCACACCGATCAACTGCTCCTCAAAGCCAGGGATAAATCTTTTCGCGCCGACTTCGAGAAAAAAACCTTCCGCAGACAGTTCCTTCTTGCTTACGCCATCAATTTTACCAGCAAAATCCAGGGTGATAAAATCACCCTCTTTGATGCCCCTGTCTTCCTGAATCTCATCCATGGTGGCAAACATGCGGCGGTACTCTTCCAGCTTGGCTTCCACATCTTTCTCGGTCACGTCCCGCTCAATTTTTTCCAAAGCCAGATCGGTATAACCTCTGGGCTCGATAACGGGCGCCACTTCCACCGTGGCCACAAAGGTAAAGTTTTTCTCGTGTTCAATGCCCTGCCCCTGTTCAATATCCGGATGGTTGACGGCCATTATGGCGTTAGCCTGCAAAGCCTCAAAGTATAATCTTTCTATGAGCTTGGTAATCGTCTCAGTCTCAGCATATTCTTTATAGAGAGTTTCTAAAATATTGCGGGGAACCTTGCCCTTTCTGAACCCTTTAACCTTGGCCGTCCTGCTGACCTCCCGATAAACCGCGTCCATTTCCTTTTTTACATCATCCCAGGGAACGTCAAAAGACAACTTCTTTTTAACAGGATTGACATCTTCCACCTTCACCGCCATTATCGTCTCACTCACAATATCTCACTCCTCGTCATATAATTTTCCTGATCCCGGTAAAAAACACTATTCTGGTGCGAGAGAGGGGAGTTGAACCCCTAACCGCTCGCGCGGGCTGGATCCTAAGTCCAGTGCGTCTGCCATTTCCGCCACTCTCGCGAAGCTGCAATGCCTTGTTGTATATATTCATTAGCAAACCAATTGTCAACGGCAATTGTTCCCCGCAGCCGCCCGCCATCTCACGAAATGTCACACCGGACAGCATTTTATTATTGACAGAAGGATAAATATCACTATATTAGGCACGGCGTTGATAACAATGGGAGTTGCGGGTTATATGTATTTTGATGCGTCCCAGATATCTCTGGCAACCCGGGCCTTCGACCAGGCGGAGAAAATGGCGGCCCGGCATTATCGCCTGAGCGGCGACCAGCTGAAGGGCCTGCGCTACGATGTAAAAACTCTGGCCCATCTTGACCAGCATGAGATAAATGAACACGCGTTCGCCCATTTGTGCCGCTATCATTATCGAACTGAGCGCAGCGCCGAGGATGAAACCGGCTTCTATTTTTACCGGATATGCCTGCAGGACGACCGGATACTGGATGCGGTGGAAAGAACAGCGGCCTTCATTAAGTTGCCGCCTTTGTTGCTTTACATTGCCGCCCACGAAATCGTTCATGTAATCCGCTTTGTTGCGGGTGATGAAAATTTTGAGGCGTCGCCCGCAGAAAAAGACCAGGAGGAACAACGGGTACGTGCCATTACGGGGGAGATGCTGTCTTCAATATCATTTCCCGATTTAAAAATAGTTATGGATTGCTTTAGCGATCGCCATCGTTTGGACGATCTCTTGAATTGATATTATTACGGGAGGGCTAATATGCCGATTTATGAATATAAGTGCAAGAAATGCGGGAGTGAATTTGAGGTTTTCCAAAAGATTACTGAGGCCGATGCCAAGAGCTGCAAGTTTTGTCACGGTCCCGTCAATAAACTAATGTCTCTTTCCTCCTTCCAGCTCCAGGGATCAGGCTGGTATGTAACTGATTATGCTGGGAAAAAACCTAATGTAAGAGATGACAAGTCCGGCGTAAGTGAAGGTAAAAAAGAGACGGTCGCCGCAGATTCCAAACCAGCAAGCACCGATTCCACAGCCACTCCTGCTGCATCTGCCGCGACTACAGCGACAGCGACGGACAATAAAGCCAAGGCCGCTTGATTCTACAAGATTATCATGCACAAATCCCCCTTAATCCCCCTTTACTAAAGGGGGAATTTCATAATTATCCCCCTCTTCGACAGAGGGAAGAATTTCATAATTATTCCCCTCTTCGGCAGAGGGAAGAGTTTTATTATTATTCCCCTCTTTGACAAAGAGGGGTTCGGGGAGATTTTTATTATCTTGTCGGAATGTCAGCTAAGCGAGGACTCTTATGACCCCGTCCGCCGCAGCGACGACTTCCCCGACAATGGCGGCTTCTGTGATGCCTTTCTGATGCATTTTTTCAAGCAATTGCTCCGCGTCATCTGCAGGCAAAGCGATAAGCAATCCTCCTGCCGTCTGCGGGTCAAAAAGGATATCCAGCAACCAGGGAGGACAGGCGGAATCAACAGCGATCATCGGTAAGCGGAACTGTTTATTGCGGTGGAGACCGCCCGGTACGATGCCGCTTTCCGCCAGCCTCTGTACCCCGGGGAAAAATGGGACTTGGGAGGCGGATATAATCATCGAAAGACCGCTCCCCTCCATCATCTCGCAGGCATGACCGAGGAAGCCAAAACCAGTGATGTCTGTGGCGGCATGGACATTGCCGGCTTCAATCATCAGCTCGGCCGCCTGTTTATTCAATCGTGTCATGGAGCTTACCGATATAGCCGCCAATTCATCCTCGACCATACCCCGCTTCAGCGCCGTAGAAACAATGCCCGTCCCCAGGGCCTTGGTAAGAATCAGCTTATCCCCTGCTTTCGCTCCCCTGTTCAGCAAGACCTTGTCCGGATGAATCACACCGGTAACAGAAAGGCCGTATTTCAGTTCAGCATCATCCACACTATGACCACCGACCAGTAATACTCCGGCTTCCCGCATTTTTTCCAACCCGCCGCGCAATATATCGCGCAGAATCGAAATGTCCATCTTGCCGATGGGGAAGCAGACCACATTCATGGCGGTCAGGGGTTTGCCACCCATGGCATAGACGTCGCTGAGCGCATTAGTCACGGCAATCTGGCCGAAAGTAAAGGGGTCATCAACAATAGGTGTAAAAAAATCAATCGTTTGCACAATTGCAAGGTCATCGCGGAGTTTGTAGACGCCCGCATCTTCGGCATGCTCCATACCGACAATCAGATTCGGATCAGCAATTAGCGGCAAGTCGCGCAATGCTTCCTTCAGGTCGCCCGGACCTATCTTGCATGCTCAACCAGCGCCGTGCACTGTTTCTGTCAGACGTTTCGTAACGTTCTCGATCATGGAATATTCACCCTTCGTTTAATTTGGTTGATCGTATCCGGAAATTGTAGTATTTGCAAGAGCGTCTTCAAATATCAAATAACGCCCATGCTCGGCGCGGGCACAACGAAACATGAAAATCCCCCCTTAACCCCCCTTTGGTAAAGGGGGGATGGGGGGGATTTTCATATAAAATTGGTGAGCGAATATAATGACAATGATCCGTTACTACAGTACAAACAGAAACTTGGACGCCTCTTCCGGCATTGAACCATTTCAAAAGCTGGTTTCCTTTCAGGAGGCGCTGCTGATGGGACAAGCGCCCGATGAGGGTCTTTTTATGCCTGATCAAATCCCGCACTTATCGCTGCCCGATCTCAAGTCACTGCAAGGCGCTCCCTATGCCGATACGGCCATGCTGATCGCCGAGTCATTTTTGAAAGACGAAATAACCAAAGAGGATTTACGCAGAATTGTTGACGATTCTTATAATTTCGCTGTGCCCCTCGAATTGGTGCGGAAGAGGCAATATATCATGCGCCTGGATCAGGGACCGACGGCCTCTTTCAAGGATTTTGCCGCCCGCCTGATGGCCCGCCTGATGAGTCATTTCCTGAACCCCGGGGAGCGGTTGAACATCCTCGTCGCCACCTCGGGCGACACGGGCGGCGCTGTAGGAGATGCCTTTCATGGCGTACCGGGCGTGGATGTTTACATTCTTTATCCCGATGAAGAGGTAAGCGGCATGCAGAAAAAGCAGCTTGACACCATCGGCGACAACGTGCGGGCCCTGTCGGTCGCAGGAAAATTCGATGACTGTCAGAACCTTGTCAAACGGGTATTTGCCGATCCGGACTTTGCCGGGATGAATGTTTCTTCTGCCAATTCAATCAATTTCGGCCGTATTATGCCTCAGATCATCTACTACGTCTATGCCTATGCCCAGCTTGCCGAGGCCGGGGAAGAGATAATTTTTTCCGTTCCCTCCGGAAATTTCGGCGATGCCCTGGGTTGCGAGTACGCCCGACGGATGGGCTTGCCGGTCAAAAAGCTTATCATGCCCACCAATGAAAATGACGAATTCCCGCGCTTTTTGCAGACCGGCGTTTACGAAAAGGTATCCCCTTCCCGCGCCTGTCTTTCCAATGCGATGAATGTGGGCCATCCGAGCAACCTGGCACGTTTTTTTGATTTATTCGGCGGCACCGTGGACCGGCTGGGTAAGGTTCATAAATACCCCGATCTCGATGAGATGCGGAGGCACATCTTCTCCGCGGGCATCTCGGATGAGGAAACAAGGAAAACCATAAAAAGGATTTATGAAAGTTACGGCACTATTCTGGAACCCCATGGCGCCGTGGGTTGGAAGGGATTGGAACTTTATCTGGCCGCATACGGCGGTGAATCGCCTTGCGTCTCCCTGGAGACCGCCCATCCGGCCAAGTTCCCCGAAGAAATCAAGTCACTGCTGAATATCCTGCCCGAGCTCCCACCCAGTATGCAGGAGCTGGAAAGTAAAACGGGAGTGGCCCTCCCCATTGACAACGACTACGATAAACTGAAGGTTTATCTGCAGGAACACCTCCGGGCCGGTGATTGAATTTTGCTGTCAGCAAATCTGACGAC
>JAPLJV010000022.1 GCA_026388415.1 Deltaproteobacteria bacterium
AGAGGCCATACAGGACATTACAGGGTACATCGAGATTTTCTATAATCGGCAAAGGAAACAGGCCAGGCTCCGGTTCCTGTCTACCGTGGCTTATCAACGGTGGTTCTATGAAAAACGACTGGCGGCATGAAAGGTTTGGTGTCCACTATTGACGACCGACCTCATTTTCTTTAAATCAATTTCTGCCCCACTCATGCCTCACTTTTTTCCGGGATTGCCAGGGAATCGCCGGGAAAGTTCCTCCGTTTACCATCTTCCGCACCAACAAAAGCTGT
This sequence comes from Deltaproteobacteria bacterium, assembly GCA_026388415.1. Classification (NCBI taxonomy): domain Bacteria; kingdom Pseudomonadati; phylum Myxococcota; class Myxococcia; species Deltaproteobacteria bacterium. The sequence goes on from JAPLJV010000022.1 coordinate 276, forward strand.
CCAATTTTCCCCATATGTCTCACGATCTATGGTATTATATTATCTAACATGCTATAAAACGCTTCAGGCTATCAGTACAAGTGTTTTTTATCATTACTGTTTAAGTGAGCGTTCTTATGTCCTTACTGAAAAGGCTGGCTATAGCCATTATGGCTTTGCTTTCCATCCTGTGTATGGGAACCGTGGGATTCCATTATCTGGAGGGATGGAGCTTCGCGGAGTCTCTCTACGCTACCGTCGTTACGCTTTCCACGGTCGGGTACGGCGATTTCATCCCCCATAGCGGTGAGGGGATGATGTTTACAGTTTTTCTCATCATCGTCGGGGTGGGAACAATGTTATATACAGTGGGCCTTATCACGGAGACGATGATCGAAGGGCGGCTCAATATAATTCTGGGCAAGGGGAGACTGGAGAAAATGATAAAAAAGATGCAGGATCATTATATTATCTGCGGTTGCGGACGGATTGGCCGTCTTATTTGCAGGGAACTCGCGGAAGAAAAAGTTGATTTCGTGGTAATTGACAATGACCAGGAAGTGATCCAGCGGATTGAAGAAGAAGGTTATCTCCATTATAAAGGCGACGCCACACAAGACAAGACCCTGCTGGCCGCCGGCATCAAGAAAGCCAAAGGCATCATCTGTGTGCTGCCCAGCGATGCGGAAAATCTTTATGTGATCCTGACGGCCCGAGAGCTAAATCAGGACATTTTTATCCTTTCCAGAGCCGGGGATGAAGAATCAGAGAAGCGCCTGCTGAGGGCCGGGGCGAATCGCGTGGAGTCTCCCTACATGATGGGGGGAATGAGGATGGCCATGGCTATTCTGAGACCGGCGATGCTTGATTTTGTCGAGCTCACAACCATGAAGCAGAGCCTGGAGTTACGAATGGATGAAATCGCCATCTGCGATAGTTCATCCTACATCGGTAAATCGCTGGAAGATTCGCAAATTAGACAGAAGTTCGGCTTGATAGTCGTGGCTGTGAAGAAGGAATCCGGGAAGATGATTTTCAACCCCATGGCAAAATATGTGTTGGAGAGCAATGATAAGCTGATAGTCCTCGGAGAAGTGGAGAACATCAATCTCTTCACCAATACCTGCCTGTTGTAGATAAAGCCTTGACTGAGATGCATGCATACTATGTATCCATTTGAATGCCGTCAATGGATACTTTATACCCACTTGCTCCTCAGGGAATATTTGATCTAAACTGTGATTACTATCAACAAGTCGCGTCGTTCCGCACAATTATTTCTATTTGGCATTGTCTTTGCGTTGTGGATGTAATAAGCACGGGCCGGGAAATAATTCTTGACAAGCGATTGGCTTTGCATCATTGTCCAAACTGTGAACGGCGATTCATATTTTGAATCGGTATTACATAAAATGAATGGGGACTGAAATCACCATGCTCAGCTTCAAGATTGACAAACGCCACATTATGTACCGGTTGATTATTGCTTTGATTCTTGCCTTTACCATCCCTGGCAATGCATCGGCGGAGGAGATGATCGGCAAGGGCGAAAGGCTTAATCTCGATAAATGTATTGAAATTGCTCTTAAAAAGCATCCCCAGATACTTGCCGCCCTGAGCACGCTGGACGTCAAAAAGAGCAACGTGGGGCAGGCGTTGGCCGGGTACTATCCGCAAATCAACTGGCAGGCGGGCATGAGCAGAAATGCAGCGCCGTTAGTGGCAAATCAATATAACCAGTATTCTCACAGCTTGTCATTAAGTCAAAATATCTACGATTTTAACAAGGTAGGAGCCAGAGTTGATATTCAGAGCTTTAACCTGGAGGCCGCTCAGGCGGATCTGGAGAATGTGAAGCTGAATGTCATCCTCGGAGTGAAGCTGGCCTATTATGAGGCCTTGCGGGCTAAGCACGCCCGAGATATTAACGCCGACACAGTCAAACAATTCGAAGAACGCCTGGAAACAGCAAAGGGTTTTTTCGAGGCCGGCGCCAAACCGATATTCGATGTAACGAAGGCCGAAGTAGATTTGGGTAACGCGCGGATTAATATGGTCAAGGCGAACAATGCCGTTATTATTGCCTTTGTGAATTTGAACAATGCCCTGGGGATGCCGGCGGCGCCGTCCTATGAGCTGGTAGATTATACCGCTTATGAGAAAACCGCCGTGGACCTGTCCGAATCTCTGAACAGGGCAATGCTCAATCGTCCCGATCTACAGTCTCTCTTGAGGCAAATAGAAGCGGCGCAGAAAGCCATCCAGCTTGCCCGGAAGGATTATTTGCCTACTCTTTCGGGATCCGCAAATTATGGCTGGTCGGGCCAGGAATTACCGTTGGACAGAGGCTGGGATATTGGCGCCACGCTGAATTTTAATGTGTTCAGCGGGTTTTTAACGAAGCATCAGGTTGGCGCTGCTTTAGCCGGCGTGGAAGTGACTCGGGCCGTTGAAGAGACGTTGCGGCAAACGATTCGACTAGAAGTTGAGCAGGCCCTTGCCAATATCCAGGCGGCGGAAAAAAGCATTGATGCCGCAGCAATAATGGTGCGGCAGGCTACCGAAAATTACGGGCTGGCCCAGGGGCGCTATGCCGCCGGTGTTGGCGTTCCCATGGAGCTTACTGATGCCGTGGTGGCGCTCGGCAATGCCCGGCTCGCCTTGTCAGGGGCAATTTATGATCAAATGGGGTCTGTGGCAAGTCTGCAAAAGGCAATGGGGGCAAAGTGAAAAAAATTATTATTGGAGTGATCATCATTGCTGTTATCTCCAGCGGCGTTTATCTGGTCCTGAAGAATAACGGCGACGAGCAGCAATTTACGACGAAAAAGGTCAGTCTGGGAAAAATCAGGTCCCAGGTAACGGCCACGGGCACGGTGAACGCCGTTACGACGGTACTGGTCGGTACGCAAGTCTCCGGGACGATAAAAAATCTCTATGTGGATTTTAATTCTTATGTCAAAAAAGGACAGTTGCTGGCGCAGATTGATGCGGCAGCCTTTGATGCCCAAGTCCAACAGGCCAGAGCCAACCTTTCCGCAGCGCAGGCGAATGTGAAAAAATCCGAAGCGGCCTTGATTGACGCCCGGCGACAATTAAACCGGAACAAAGAACTCTTTGCCCGCAAACTCATTGCCAGGATGGATCTGGACACGACGGAAACTAATGAATTATCTGCGACGGCACAGTTGGAAGCTTCCCAGGCGCAGGTGGAACAAACCAGGGCCGCTTTGCAAGTGTCGGAGACAAACCTGCAATATACCCGGATCATATCCCCCGTTGACGGCATGGTGATATCACGGAATGTGGATGTAGGGCAGACAGTGGCGGCCAGTTTCCAGACGCCGACCCTCTTCAATATTGCCCAGGATCTGGCCAAGATGCAGATAGATACCAGCGTGGATGAAGCGGATATCGGCAAGATCAAAATAGATCAGACGGTGGAATTCACCGTTGACGCCTATCCCGACAAAATATTCCCGGGCCGCGTGTCGGTAATCAGAAATGCCCCCATAACCGTCCAGAATGTGGTCACTTATGACGTCGTCGTTTTGGTGCCCAACCCGGATAAAATTCTGAAACCGGGGATGACAGCCA
>JAPLJV010000023.1 GCA_026388415.1 Deltaproteobacteria bacterium
CGAAGATGCTCTGCTCTGCAGGAGAGGTGCGCCCATCAATATGGGCTATTTGCGAAAATACGGGTAAATAATAACCAGTCACCCTCTCTGAAGTGAGAACGGCAGAAAAACAGCAAGGGAATCGTGATAACCCTCGTAACACTGCTCATTTTGCAAGAGGCTCGATTACCATTTCAAATGTTGAGTGCCTGGAAAAATCGCCGGATGCTTGAGTTCAGGAAGATATGCTCGCCCCCGCCCATCCGAAAAACCACCCTCCGAAAACTGCAACTCTCATTCAATTGTACACGAAAGCTACCAAAGAAAACAGGGATATATTTGAAAATTTCTCTGGAATTTTTCGGGAATCGGGTTTTTGTGGCATTAGGGGACAGAAACTTTACTGCATTACCCTCGGACACGGGGACTTTGGCCAGCGTCTTGATGGCGGCGGCCTTCTCGGTTTCGAGTTTCCGTGCGACCTCGACAGCCTTGGCCTTTACTTCCTCGACTGACTTACGCTTATCTTCCAAAGAAGGCCCATGCTCGTCGCGGGCACAACAAAACATGAAAATCCCCCCTTAACCCCCCTTCGGTAAAGGGGGGGATGGGGGGATTCCCATATAAAACAATAGACATGACACCATTTTTCATATAAACTTCATGCCATAATGAAGAACGTATTTGGCAACAAAAATCGCGCAGGCATCCCGAATTTGCAAGACCTGCTGGACGCCGTCCCGGCTGACCAGAAGGTTGCGTGTCTGCCTACCCCCGAAGCTCTCGTCCTTTACGCTGGTGACAAAGAACTCGGTCGCATCCCCCTCGACGGTTTGGCCGATGTTTCGCTGATAGATGATTCCTCGGTTCAGAAACACTACACCTTGAGCCGCATTCTGACCATTGGACCGCTGGTATTACTGTTTCCCAAGAAGACCTTTCACGAGGCATACCGCCTTTGCATCCAATGGAAAGACTCGGAGGGTGGCTTCAACTTCACCTACATCCGCATCGCAACACGAACCATGGCCAACCACATGCTCAGCGCGGTACAACGTGTGCTTACCCCGGAAGGCCGCAAGAAACTTGCTCAAACGGCGCCAAAGACAATAGAGTGGGAAGCTACCACGGAAAAGGAACAACGCCAACTCTCCGCCGAAACTTCGCCGTTTATCACCTGTGGGAACTGTACCGTAGAATTTAGGAAAACCGACCTACCGCCCGGAGGCAAGTGCCCGGTGTGCGGCAAACGATTCAACAACGCAGGAAAGGATCGCTGGTGGAAGTGAGCACTAGTTGCCTGGATTGGGTTTTCGCTTTCTCCAAGAAACATCGTCATCTATTTTTCAGCATCTATTTCACCTGGAAAATTTGTCTTGACACGCTCTGCCATTGTATAATAGCCTCCCGGCTGGAAAATCCTTGTTATTTGGTCCCACTTTTTGTGCTGAAACAGGATATCGTTTTGGTTGACATCCAAAGGTGTAACAAGAGGGTATCATGCGCGTATTAAGAGAAAATACCTTGGGACTGGTGATTGATTACCAGGAACGCTTGTTGCCCCATATCTACGAAAATCAGCAGTTGCTGGCAAACACGCTGGTCCTGATTGAAGGGCTAAAGGCATTGGAAATCCCACTTATCGTCACTGAGCAATATCGCAAAGGCTTGGGGATAACGGTGCCCGAGATAAAAAATTTGTTTTCCCCTTTCGATCCCATGGAAAAGGTGTCCTTTAGCTGCTATGATGATCAGGGCATTGGCAAGGCACTTGCTGCAACGGGTCAAAAATCGGTGGTAATATGTGGGATTGAAGCCCATGTATGTGTACTGCAGACAGCGATAGACTTGATGGAAAATAATTACATGCCTGTTGTCGTCGCAGACTGTATTTCCAGCCGTAAGCCGGACGATAAACAGACTGCCATTAAGAGAATGCGACAGGAGGGGATAATCATTACTTCTTGTGAGGCGATTCTGTTCGAGCTGTGCCGTGCGGCCGGAACAGACCAATTCAAGGCAATATCAAAACTTGTGAAATAGCTAAAGTGAACCATGCATAATTTGTTTGTTAATGAGCAAAAAATTCGGGTGCCACGGGTCGTGGCTGGTAGTTATAACAACTTAACTTAAGGAGGAAGAAGAATGAACAAAGGGGATCTGGTAGGTGCGGTTGCCAAGGTGGTCGGCAAAAAGAAAACCGCAGAAGATGCAGTCAGTTGTGTCCTGGATGCAATTACAGCATCACTGAAAAAGGGGGAAAAGGTTACTCTCATCGGTTTCGGTACGTTCTCGGTAGTAAAAAGAGCTGCCCGGGAAGGAAGAAACCCCCAGACCGGCAAGGCCATCAAGATCAAGGCCAAGAAAGTCCCGAAGTTTGTAGCCGGCAAGAAACTCAAAGACACGGTGGCAAAATAGTTTGGAAGGGGCTTTTGACAGGCATAACGTTAAAAGCCCTTTTTTTATCAATGCGGCAATGAGACGCTATCATCCAGTTAAAGGTAAGGCGGGGGTATGAGATTCGACATCGCCAAAAGTGGCAGCGGTCTTATCTATGAGATAAGACATATTGTGGCAGTAGCCAATAAACTCCAGGAATACGGGGTAGAGCTCGACTGGGAAAATATCGGCGACCCGGTGCAGAAAGGGGAGAAGATCCCCGCCTGGATGAAAGAGGTCCTCTTTGATGTCTTGAGGGACGATCTTTCCTTCGCCTATTCCCCCACGAAAGGCGTCACTGCGACCCGGGAGTTCCTGGCAGAGCTTGTCAATAAAAGGGGCGGCGCCCAGATAACCGCGGAAGATATTATCTTTTTCAACGGCCTCGGCGATGCCATTGCCCGCGCCTACAGCTCTATCCATGTGGATGCCCGCATCATCATGCCGGAACCGACCTACTCCACCCATCTGCTGGCCGAGGTGCTGCACGCCTCTTTTCCGCCCAACACTTACCGGCTCAATCCCTACAGCCATTGGCATCCCGATCTCCGCGAGCTGGAGCAGAAGGTGAAGAGTCACCAGGCCATTGTCGGGATTCTTTGCATCAATCCCGATAACCCCACCGGCTATGTCTATACCGAGGAGACGCTCCGGCAGATTGTGGGCATTGCCCGCAAATATGACCTTTTTGTCGTCTTTGACGAGACCTACCACAACATCGTCTACAACGGGAAAAAAACGGCCATGCTGGCCGATATCATCGGTAACGTTCCGGGTATCAGCATGAAGGGCATTTCCAAGGAATTCCCCTGGCCGGGCTCGCGCTGCGGCTGGATGGAGGTTTACAATGCCGATAAAGATGAAAAATTTGCCCGCTATATTGATACGATCCTGAACCAGAAGATGTCGGAGGTTTGTTCCACGACGCTGCCGCAGATGTCCATCCCCAAGATCATGACCCATCCCGAGTATGGCAATTATCTCAATGAGCGGGTGCGCCATTATGAAAGACTTTCCAATATTGCCTACAACATCTTGAAGGACGTGCCCTATCTGATTGTGAACCGGACCAACGGCGCCTTTTACATGACGGCCGTGTTCAACGATGCGGTTCTGAACGGGAGGCAGACATTACCTATCCAACAGCCCGAGATCACGCAGTACATAGAAGGGCTCGTAGAAGACAATGTCGAATTCGACAAGCGTTTCGTTTACTATCTCCTGGGTTGTACCGGGATCTGTGTCGTACCGCTGACATCGTTCTTTACCTCTGTGCCCGGCTTCCGCATGACCCTGCTGGACAAGGACGAGGCCAAGTTTGAACGCGTCGTAAAGACCATCGCCGAAAAGGTCGTCCAGTACATCGAATCGGCTAAATAACCCCTATGCCCGTCGCGGGCACAACGAAGTGTAAAAATACCATTCGTCATTCCGGACCCGATCCGGAATCCAGGCGCACGGATACCGGCCTACGCCGGTATGACTATCTATTTCATAAGTCGTTTACGCATCTTGGCTATGGCCAGCGGGAAAAAGATCAGGCCGAAGACGACAAAATAGGCGCCTTCCCAGAGCAATGACAGGTGGTATTGTCCCCAGGCCAGGGCCCGGCAGATTTTGACAAGATGCGTGAGCGGCAGGATAAAGGCCAGCCACTCCGCCCACCGGGGCAGATTCTCCACAGGAAAAAAAGTGCCGCTGAACAGAAACATCGGCGTAATGAAGAGAAAGACCGGCAGGTTGAAGAGCTCAATATTCTTGACAATCCCCGTAAAAAACATGCCGATGGACCCGAAGGCCAGCCCGCCCAGGAACGCGAGCGGGATGAGCAGCAGGCCGGACGGATAGGCGATCAGACCGAAGAGGCTGACGACGGCCAGCATAATGGTGGTGGCAATAGCCGCCTTCGTGGCGCCCCAGATGATTTCCCCTGTAATGATCTCTTCCAGCGTCAGCGGGGTGGCCATCATGGCATCGAATGTCTTCTGATAGTACATCCGGACAAAGGAGGCATAGGTGTTTTCGAAAAAAGCGTTGTTCATAATGTTGATGGCAATCAGCCCCGGGGCGATGAAGCTGAGATAGGACATATTGCTGCCCTGAAACTGGAAACTTCCCAACAGGGCGCTGAAGCCTACGCCAAAGGCCAGCAGGTACAGCAGTGGTTCCAGCAGGGGCGGGACAAAGCTCACCTTCCAGTTTTCCCGGTAAACGGTGAAATTCCGCTGCCAGACACGCCAGAAGAGTAGAGAGAGGTTGTAGGGTGTTTTCATTCCCGCAGGTCCCTCCCCGTTAATTTCAAAAAAACGTCCTCCAGGGTGGCCATGCGCAGCAGGCAGCCTTCTTTGCTGCATAGCTTACTTATTTCGTGGAACATATCGTTGCCCTCTTCCACATAAATAATCAGCCGGTGCCCCAGGTCTTCATGTCGCCATTTTCGGTCCCGGATATAGGCCCGGAGCTCAGCCGAGGGAGCATCTGCCTCGATGATGTCCTGGCCGATATGCTGCTTTACCAATGCCGCCGGCTCGCCCGTTACCAGGATGCGACCGTGATCCATGATCACCACGCGGTCGCAGAGCCGGGACGCTTCGTCCATATAATGCGTCGTCAGGAGGATTGAAAGTCCGCCCGCCCGCAGCTCTTCCAACCGCTCCCAGACCTGATGCCGCGACTGGGGATCAAGACCGGTCGTCGGTTCATCGAGGATCAGCAAATCCGGTTCATTGATGAGGGCGCGGGCGATTATCAGCCGGCGCATCATGCCCCCCGAAAGATCAATCGCGCGGGCATCCTGGCGGTGGTCTAAGGCCATGAATTTGAGCAGTTTTTGCGTTCTTTCCTGAGCAATCGGGCGCGGAATATTGAAATAGCGGGCAAATACCTCCAGATTCTGCCGCACCGTCAGGTCGGGGTCCAGGCTGTTATCCTGCTGGCAGACGCCGAGACGCGCCTTGATGGCGCGCAGATGTTCCCGGGCATCCAGCCCAAAGATCTGCAAGGCGCCCCCGGTCATCAAAGAAAAGCCATAGATCATATGGATAATGGACGTTTTCCCTGCCCCGTTAGGACCGAGAATCCCGAAACATTCTCCCGGCAGCACCGAGAAAGAGACATCATCCACGGCCACGAGATCGCCGTAGGTCTTGCGCATGTTATGGGCGTTTATACTGGTTTTCAAGCGAAATTACACTCCTTGTGATGCCATCATTATGGGGACACCATACCCCCCTCACCCTCCAAGATAGGCCTCGATTACCTTTTGGTTTATAAGCAGGTTGTGGCCAGTATCGGTGAGGACGACCCTCCCGGTCTCCAACACGTACCCCCGGTGGGCAACCCGCAGGGCTTGCCGGGCGTTTTGCTCCACAAGAAGGACCGATGTTCCCTCTTGATTGATCTCCTGCAGGATCGCGAAGATCTCCTGGACAATCAGGGGAGCAAGGCCCATGGAAGGCTCGTCCAGAAGCAGGAGGCGCGGTCTTGCCATGAGCGCCCTGCCGATCGCCAGCATCTGCTGTTCCCCGCCGCTCAAGTTCCCAGCCGGGAGGTTCTCCCTGGTACGCAGGATCGGGAAGCGGTCCATCACTTTTCCCAGGTCGAGTGTCGCCTCGTGCCGATTCCGTCTGCTGTATGCACCGAGTTCCAGGTTTTCCCGGACGGTAAGGGTCGTCAGGATGGCCCTCCCTTCGGGAACTTGAACCAGTCCACGCTGCACGATCTCCTGCGGGCGAAGCCGTCCGACATCCTGACCCGCGAAGAAGATGGCCCCGGCAGACGGTTTGAGAAGCCCGGAAACGGCCAGCAGGGTTGTCGTCTTCCCGGCTCCATTGGCGCCGATCAGGGCAACAATCTCCCCTGGCTGAAGCGTCAAATCCACCTGGTGGACGGCCCGAATGTGGCCATAGTTGACCGCGAGTCCGGTGATCTCGAGGAGGGGTTCGTTCATGGCCTCACACATCCCTCCCCAGGTAGGCTTCGATCACCTCGGGATGCTGCCGGATCTCCCCCGGAGGCCCCTCGGCGATGAGCTTCCCGAAGTTCAAGACGGCTATCCTCTGGCAGAGTCCCATCACCAGCCGCATGTCATGCTCGATCAAGAGGATGGTGTATCCGCGCCGGCTGATACAAGTGATCTCAGCCATGAGCTCTTCGGTTTCGGCCGGATTCATGCCGGCCGCCGGCTCATCAATCAGGAGCACCTTAGGTTCGGTAGCCAGCGCACGGGCGAGTTCAAGCTTCCGCTGCTCGCCGTAGGAGAGGCTTCCCGCCTCGAGCGTGGCCTTTGTATCCAGACTTACCCAGGAAAGAAGTTCCCGGGCCCTTTCCCTCCCGCGTTTTTCCTCGCTACGTTGGGAAGGCAGCCTGAGGAGGGTGCCGGCGAGGCCGTAACGCAAGTGGCCGTGCATTCCCACCATCACGTTCTCCAAAAGGGTCATCTCCCGGAAGATCCGGATGTTCTGGAAAGTGCGGCCGATGCCCGCCCGTGTAACCATGTGAGGCAGGCGGCCGGTAAGCAGCTCGTTGCCCAAGTGTACGGTACCGGCGGTGGACGTGAGGATGCCGGTGATCAGATTGAACAACGTGGTTTTGCCGGATCCGTTGGGACCGATGAGACCGTAAATGACCCCCTCGGGCATCTGGAACGAAACATCGTCCAGAACCAGCAGGCCCCCAAACTGCTTGGTGAGACCATGGATCCGCAGCATCAGGTGGCCCCCTTTCTCCGGAACCTGGCGAAGAGTTTCCGATCCCAGATCCCGTTGGGCAGATAGATGACCACGAGGATGAGAATAAGCCCGTTTACCGACAAGCGAAAAGCTTTGAGGAACCGCAGGAGTTCCGGCAAGACGGCCAGGATTGAACTGCCGACCATGGGGCCCACAAAGCTGCCGGTGCCGCCGAAAATGGCGCCGGTCAGGATGTCTACCGCCGGGTCGAATCCGTACTCGCGGGGAGAAACGAAGAAGGTAAAATGGGCGTTCAAGCCTCCCGCAACCCCGGCGATGCAGGCGCCCAAAACGAAGGCCAGCAGCTTGTATAAGGTGGTATTGATGCCCATCGCCTTAGCGGCAGTCTCATCCTCCTTGATGGCTTCGAAGGAGCGGCCGATCTTGGAGTGCCGCAGCCGCACGAATCCGTAAACGAGGACGGCGAGAATTGCCACAATGTGCCAGAGCTGGGTTTTCATGGGGATGCCGTTCAAGCCCATGGAGCCGCCGGTGATCTCCAGATTCAAAAAGATCACCCGTACCACCTCTCCGAAGCCCAGGGTAGCCATGGCTAAGTACACCCCCGAAAGCCGCAGCGTCGGTATCCCGATCACCAGGGCCACCAGACCGGGCAGGAGCCCGCCGAGCGCCAAGGCCGCTCCGAAAGGAAGTCCGAGACGCAGCGTTCCCAGAGCCGCCGTGTAGGCCCCGATGCCCATGAAGGCCGCGTTGCCAAGTGAAAGCAGCCCGCAGGAGAGCGTGAGGTAGATCGAGAGGGCGAGCATCGAATGCACGCCCACGGTGTAGACAAGCGTGTTGTATGTGGCCCAAAAGACCTGCAAATCGTCAGTCACGCGCTTTCCTCCGTCTCACGCCGCCTCACGCCTTCCTTTCCACGACCCGGCCGAAGAGGCCCGAGGGGCGCACCAGGAGAATCAGAAAGAGGAGCCCGAAAGCGACTGCGTCCCGATAGTCGCTGGAAAGATAAGCCACGCTCATCACCTCGGCCACCCCCAGGAAGAGTCCTCCCACCATGGCGCCCCGCACATCGCCCATGCCTCCCAGGATGATCACGGCCACCCCCTTGGGCAGCAGTGTTTGGCCCATAAAGGGGTAAATGGCGTTAAAAGAGAGCCCGATGAGAACCCCCGCTCCACCCCCAAGCGCCGCAGCCGTAAAGGATACGAGCCGAAAAATCCCTTCCACGTTTATTCCCAGCAGGTAGGAGGTCTGGGGGTTCTCGGCTACGGCGCGCACGGCCTTCCCGAGCCGGGTGCGCTGCAGGATTGCCACCAGCAGAACCATAAGCAGGAACGAGATGATCACTATGGCCATCTGGAGCTCGGTAACCAGGATCGCGCCCACCTGGAAGCTCTCTTCGGGAATGGTTCCAAAAGGGAAGCGGGAGGTCTCCGCGCCAAAGATCCCCTGGACCGCGTTGGTCGTCAGGGTGGCCGCGCCGATGGTTGCGATCATGGGCATGAGGTGGTGGGCCCGCCGGGCCCGCAGGGGTTTCAGGACGACCTGGTCTATGAGCAGCCCCAGGACGCCGGAGAGGAGCATAGCTAAGGGCAACGCCACCCAAATGCCGAGATTCGCCTTGGTCACCAGCAGCAGCGCCACGTAAGCCCCCACCATGAACACGGCGCCGTGGGAGAGGTTGATCACCTCCAGCACCCCGAACACAAGGGTAAAGCCAAGGGCGAACAGGGCATAGACGCTTCCGAGCGTCAAGGCGTTGACGAGCTGTTGAGCGATCATCAGGAAACTCTTGCAAAAGACCCAGGCAGAACAATCCTGGCCTGGGTCCTGGATTCAACGGAAGTCGGTACGTTACTTCATTAAAACGAACTTGCCACCCTTGGCGATAAAGATATGTGCGTCCTGCCGGGCATCATAGCCCGTCTCAACGCCTGCCTTGGCGGGCGCCTTCCGGAAGGTGAAGGAGCCGGTGGCCCCTTCAAGCTTAACCAAGGGGAGTGCGTCTCTCAGGGACTGGCGATCCTTCTCCAGGCTGCCCGTCAGTTTAACTGTCTTGAGGGCCTGGGCCACGATGTACAAGGCGTCGTAAGCCTGAGCGGCAAACTGATCCGGTTCGGCGCCGTACTTCCTGGTGTAGGCGGCGACGAAGCCCTTGTTTCTGGCACTGTTGCTCTCGGCTGCCCAGGGGCCGCCCATAATGGTATTATCGGCCGCCGCCTTGGCGATCTCGAAGAGTTTGGCCGAGTTAAAGCCGTTGCCGCCGACAAAGGGAACGGTAATCCCGAGGTTGCGCGCCTGGAGGATAATGTTGGCCGCCTCCTCCGCCAGGGCCGAGCAGACGATGGCATCGGGGTTTTGGGCCTTTATCTTCGTGAGTTGGGCGCGAAAATCCACGTCGCCTCTGGCAAACGTCTCGGTGTTGGTGACCGGGATATTTTGGGCCTCCAGGACGACCTTGAAGACATCGTAGCCTCCCTTGGTGAAGGCGTCGTCATTACCGTAGAGGACCGCGACCTTCTTGATTTTGAACTTCTTTACCGCCTCGCGCACCGTAACGGGAAGAACGTCGGCCTCCATAATGGAATTCCGGAAGGTCCAGGGTCCCATGTCGGTAATGCCATTGGCAGTGTTGCTCGTGCCAAAGACCACGACCTTCGCCTGGTTGGCGATCGGATCCGCCGCAAAAGCCGAGTTTGAGAGGGTGGGGCCGAAGATGGCCAACACCTTGTCCTGGAAGATGAGCTTCTTGAAAACGTTGATGGCCTCTTCCTTCTTCGCCTGCTCGTCTTCAACGACGAGAACAAGCAGATGGCCGTTTACCCCTCCCTTGGCGTTGACCTCTTCGGCAGCGAGGGTGAAGCCATTCCTGATCGGCACGCCATACTTCGCAACGGGCCCTGTAAGCGCCGCCGCTACGCCGAGCCTAACCTCAGCCGCTTGAGCCGTCGCCCCTACCACCAGCGCTACCACGAGACTGCATAACGCACCGACAATCTTTCTTGACATGCAAACCTCCATCATATTAAGCCCGAGTCCAAGTCTCCGATGCAGAGAAACGGGCCGGGCTGCCGTGCCCCTCTGCAGGCGTGATGTTTAATAAGGCTTTGTTTTTGACGGGATAATTATAAGCAGCAACGGACTTGTATGTCAATGAGATATTGAATTATCCTTTTCCTTCTTCCTTGACAGTCTGTGTATCTGATTATAAGAAGGAACGCCGCTGCAAAGCGACGGCGATCACCTATGTGAAAAATGGTTGATAATACTGTAAAATCGTATAGAGAAAACGCTCTTTGCCCCGATTGCCGGGAGGAGACAGGAATCTTTAACCTGCCCGGCTTCGGTCAATAACTGATTTGCCCATTTCTGTTGACACCCGTAGTTTCACCACCGATAACTTTGTGCAAGTTATTCCATTACAGACCCCGCAAGCAAAAAAATATTGCCCACTATGCATCACCGGTATTTACAAAAACAATACTTTAGGCTATCTTGCTAATCAGTTGAGGAAAACTGCCATATTTAATGCGCTGAACCATGAAACTTGAAGCGAGGGAACTATGAAGAAAATCACAATTTTTATCCTCTGCATCCTTTGCCTGCTCAGTAATTTCTTGCTTGCCAGGCACGGCTGGGCGGAAAACTATACCGTCAAGGGCGAGATGGCATCAACCATCCGGTATGAACTTCAGCACCAAGTTACGCCGGGCGACGGCATGAGACAAATGTCGCTTAGCTTTGTGGTGCCCCAAACCTTTCAATCTCCAACGTATAGTCAGGAAATCAGCGACTTCAAGCTCGTTCTGAAGCCGGAGCCGCAGGAGAAAAAAACCACGACTGATGGTCGCGGCAACAGCATCGTGCTTGCCACCTGGACAAAAGTACCCTCTCTGATAGACGTCAGCCTCTCCTGTAATGCCGTCAACAAGACCGGCCTGAAAACATTGGAGACGCAGGCCCCCTTTCCTCTGGCCAAGCCGGAGCCGGCCATGCTGGATTATCTGAAAGCCACGGAGCAGGTGCAGTCCCAGGACCCTCGCATTCGAGAACTGGCGGTCCAACTGACCGCGGAAGTCAAAACAGAATTCGATGCCGTGCAGCGGGTAATTTCCTGGGTGGTGGACCACGTGCATTACGTTAATCCCCCTGTCCAGTATGACGCGCTTTATGCCTTCACCTCGGGCAAGGGAAACTGTCAGAACTTCTCGCATTTGAGCGCCGCCCTGCTGCGCTCCGTGGGTATTCCGGTGCGCATCGTGAATGGCGTCACCCTGAACCAACCCTTCGACGTTTCCTGGCAGAAGGGCACTTTAACCTTTAAAATGGGACAAGGTCGCCATTCCTGGATTGAAGTCTGGTTCCCCGACCAGGGCTGGGTTCCCTGCGACCCCCAGAACACGCAGCTTTTTGTTTCGAATCGTTTTGTCCGGATAGAGGTAGGAATTGACAACAACGAAACCAAAAACGACGGTATGCTGCGCTGGGCGCAAAATCGCGATGCTCAATCCAAGCCGAAACTCCAGGAAACGATCAGCGCCGATTTCAACAGTGACGTGGTGAAGGTAACAGGCGATCGTGAGGCCTATGGTCCCAAAAATATTCTGCTTTCTCCCAACGTCAAGGCCCAGTTCAAACAGCTCGCCCTGAAAACGCCGCCGCCGCCCGTCACCATCACGGCTACGGACCAAAGTAAGCTTGTCTATCAGGTGCCCTTTACCTTCGGCAACCTCGAGTTTCCCGAAGATTTGGACTTTGCCTTTCCACGGACGGCTAAGGCCACCACGGCCGGACAATTTGAGATGTCCCGCAATTTTCTCGTGGAAACTGCCGAATATGTCACGACCAAGCTGACCCAGTACGCTCAGGTGGTTGTGTTGTCCAAACCGGTATCTCTGAAAAAAGTTGCCCTGGCCCTGCATAACTTCGGAGGCGAGGGCTTGTTGTGGGTAGAGCTGTATAAGGACAATGAGGGCAAGCCCGGCACGCCCATCGCCACCAGCGATTTCATCAGCCTGGAGCAACTGTCCCTCAAACCGGGATACCGCTGGACAGATTTCGCCTTCACCCAGGAAAAAATTACCCTCATGCCCGGCAATTACTGGATCGCGCTGGGCTTCAGCGGCAGCCCGATAGTCAACTGGTTTTACACTTACGGCAAACCGGTTGGCCCGGCCGATGGCACCCGCTACAAGAACATCTTCACCGAGGACTGGAGTGGCGCCCTGAATTACGAATTCAATTACCGGCTCACAGGTTTGACGACAAAATGAAACTGCCCAAATTAACGATCAACAGGAAACTGCTTTTAAGTTATCTGAGCATGGCCTTGCTGACAGTGTTATCCAGCGCCTACGCGGTCGTTAGTTTGCAGAATCTCAACAAATTGGCCCATGACATCACTAACCAGGACTATGTCATACTGGATAACTGCAAGCAGATGGTGGACGCCCTGCTGACCCAGGAAAGCACAGAAAAAAAAGCCCTGATATTTAAAGATCCTTCTTTTGCAACAATATTCCGGACCAGAAGCCAGGAATTCAAAAAAGGCGTCGAGAATATCAATAAATATCATCTCGCCGATTTCAACGCCAAGCTGGCCCGGTTATCTTCCCTGCAGGAGCAGTACGATACGCTTTTTCAAAGGGAACTGGCCCTGATGCAGGAAAACCGCCTGGACGAGGCCCTGCTTCTCTCGGAAAAGGAAGGAAAGCAATTTATTGATGAGATGGCAAGCAGCGTGCGTTATATCGGGAAAAAGGCGGAGCAGGGTATAGACAGCAATGTCCGGTTGTTCAAGGATGAAAGCCTGCAGGCATCACGAATAACCATCGCCTTGAGTATTATCAGTCTGATTGTCGGCTTTACCCTGGCCATGCTCGTTACTTACAACATCGCCCGACCTCTCAAAAAATTGGAAAAGGCCACCGCACTAATTGCCGAAGGCAGGTTCGACAACGATCTCAACATGAACCGCGGAGACGCGATCGGCAGCCTGGCCAGCGCCTTCATCGTCATGGCCGAACGGCTCAAGGTACTGGAAGCATCCCACCGTGACGCGAGCCCTTTGACGGGGCTTCCCGGCAATCTGGCCATCGAAAAGCATATTGAAATGCGCCTGGCGGCAAAACGGCCCTTTTCTCTCTGCCATCTGGATCTGGACAACTTCAAGCCTTTCGCCGACAATTACGGCTACGCTTGGGGTAGTGAAGTCATTAAAGAGGTAGGGCAGATCATCATGCAACAAGCAAAAAACACTGATGGTCCAGATGTTTTTATCGGTCATATCGGCGGGGATGATTTTGTGCTCATCACGGAACCACATCCGGCCGAGGCAATGTGCCAGGCCATTCTGGAGGAGTTCGACCAACGCAGCTTAAAATTCTATACCGAGGAAGACCGGGAAAAGGGCTTTTTAACAGGCAATGACCGCAGCGGGATCAGGCGTAATTTCCCCCTCATCACAATGACCATCGCTATTGCCACCGACAATGGCAGCCGCTTCCAGAATCCCCTGGAAATGTCCGCCATGGCAGCAAATTTGAAAGAATATGCCAAAACCCTGCCGGGCAGCAACTACGTAAAACAGGAAGACGTGGAACACCTTTTCAACCGTGGGGAAAAAAATGGATAAGAAACTCTGGATCGTTCTTTACTGCCTGGTCGCCCTGATAAGCGCCTGTACAGCTTCTCTGCCGCCGGTTGCCGACCAGGCCAGGCCGCCACAAACGGTGACGTCGGCAATCGTACCGGGTGACGAGGCCCAATCAGGCCCAGCGGGCTCTCTTTACAGCACCGGCAAAAAAAGTGACGAGGAGCTTTTTTCCCAGGCGTTGAATCAAATTGCCGGTCCGTTCAATCAAGATGCATTCGCCACGGCTAAGCAAACACTGGAAGCGCTGCTGAGCGGCTACCCGCAGAGCAAATGGAGCGCCGCCGCCCGTGCGATTCTCCGCCTGATAGGGGAACTGGATACTTACCGTGTAGGGGCGGCGCATGCGGCGCCCCTACTTCCCGCCGAACAAAATATGGTACAGAAGCTGGCGACCGACAGGAGCAAAACTCTACGGGAAAATGAGCAATTAAAAAAAGAAGTGCGCCTTTTGAGTGAAAAATACCAGGCGGAACTGGCCGAGCTGCAGCAGGAGAACGAACAGTTGAAAAATGATCTGCAACTGCTTAAAAATCTGGAGATACAATTGGACAAACGGGAAAAGATGCTGCGCTGAGGGTCTGTTACGGATACCTTAACCTTGGCCATCAATCATGGCGTGCAGGTACCTCGCTATCTCTTCTTTGGGTTTTAATCCTACCAGCCTGTTGATCAGGCGGCCATCCTTGAAAAACAACATAGTGGGAATATTGCGGATTTCGTATTTTGACGCCGTTAAAGGATTGTCATCCACATTTAGCTTGGCGATCTTGACGGCACCTGCATATTGGGATGCCAACTCGTCGAAAATAGGGGCCGCCTGCTTGCAGGGACCACACCAGGGCGCCCAGCAATCAACCAGGACAGGGCCACGATGGGCCAGCACCTCCCGGTGGAAAATGCCGTCGCTGATCTCTACGGGCGTAAACTGCGCCCCCATGTTGACCAGCGGTAAACCGCAATGGCCGCATAAGGGACGATCGGAAAGCCTGTTCTCCGGCATGCGGTTTTTCTTGCCGCAGCTCAGGCACCGGATAATCATCTCATCCAGGTTAGCGCCACAGCGCCCGCACACTGGACGTTCCTGCATCCGCGCCTGAGGAATGCGATTCCTGGCGTCACAGTTGAGGCACCTGATGATGATGTCTTCCTGCTCCATGCCTGCCCCTCAACCCTCAACCGCGCTGTTGGGGCGACGCATGCGTCGCCCGTACCTTTCCTCGTCAAAAGTTGGTACATAATTAAATATGAACCCGTCCAAAGTCGAAAATGCCCAAGAATCGTCATACCGGTGAAAACCGGTATCCAGAGATTTCAACACGCTACAAAAACACTGGATACCGGCTTTCGCCGGTATGACGGCTTTTGACGAGGTCGTCATTTAAGCGTCTGTGCTATTTATTTTACAGTAATATTGTCCTTGATGCCTTCAAACGTCTTGCCTTTGATGCCGCTGACCCTCATCACGTCTTCAATGGTCTTGTAGGGCCTGCCATCAATAATCGCCTGGGCTTTGACCGGTCCGATTCCGGAAAGCTTTTCCAGCGTTGCCTTGTCCGCAGTATTAATATTTATTTTCGTTGCCGGCGCTGGTTTTGCGGCAACTGAAGGAGTAGATTTGGCAGCGGGCTTTATATCCGGCGTTGCTTTAGTCATATCGGTGGCAGCAGCCGGAGCTTTTGTCGGAGCTGCACCAGACTCGGGAATAAATGCGACGCTGATAAGTCCCATCAAAAGAAATAAACAAACTTGTTTCACCAAGATACTACTTGCTTTTTTCAACATAGCGCCTCCTTATTTTTAGCAGAGTAAAGTTTTGTCTGCATCGGACAATGCAGCTTACATGACTGATTTTTACCAGAGTCTATAAACCTTGTCAAAGGTATTTCCCAGCATGAGCCAAAGGTTATGATACGCATCCGGCGGTAGAAGCTGACCCAGGGCTTCGTACAATCCTGCCAGACCAAAGGCGGCGAAACAAGCGGCGGCAAACCACTTGACCAATTTTTCCGGGATATGTTTATTAAGGACAATGCCCACACAGATGCCGAAGGCGTCGGCAATCATCATGCCGCAGGTGGTGCCCATCCAGACCGGCACAATCTGCCTGGCCTTGGCTATCCATCCGGTCCCCCCGACCTTGACTGCCTCCTCAGCGGCCAGGGCAATCGTCATCAGTTGGGTCTTGTCGCCCATCTCCGCGATGAAAAAGGCGATCGCTATTGTCCAGAATGGACTGCGTCCCTGGCCTTGGTCTTCTCCATCCAGGGTGTCGCCGCGGATGGTCCATAAGGCAAAAACAATGAATGACGTTGCCGCGGCAAGTTTTATCCAGACCATGGGCAGAAACTGCGTGATGACATTGCCCACCGCCACCGCCAGCAGATGATTGACGAGCGTCGCCGCCAACACCGCCCAGAGCACAGTTTGCCAACGGAAGCGGCTGGCAAAGGCCATCGCCAGCAATTGAGTCTTGTCGCCCATTTCCGCCAGCACCACCGCTACGGTAGCCAAAAAAAATGCCGTGATCATACTTCATGCCTTTATTACTGAATTCACTCAACTTATGGCGTATGGTATCATATATATTCAATAATTTTCAATTACTTTCATCGTCAGCTATACCAACGCTGCCTGCATTTCTTCTGGTGCCCTGGTCCGATTATTGACATCTTCGTCTGATGCTCCTATATTGTTTGAGGGTAGCTACTTTGACGAAAAGGGATAGCCGTGAGCAATCATCCTGATCAAGAAAGCAAATATGAACCTGGTTTTGTCCTGGACGGTGATCCGCAGCTTGACGAGCCGAAAATGTACCGGGTGATCCTGCACAACGACCATTATACGACGATGGAGTTTGTCGTGGCCGTGCTCATGAAAATCTTTCATAAATCGGCGGCCGAGGCGACGAAGATCATGCTGGACGTCCATAAAAAAGGGAAGGGATTGTGTGGCATCTACACCTGCGATATCGCCATGACCAAGGTGGCGCAAGTTGCCAAGCTCGCGAAAGAACATGAATATCCGCTCAAGTGCAGTTGTGAAGAGGCGTAACTTATCAAGTATTGAGGATTCATTATGAGAGTGACTGAAGAGCTGAACAATATATTGCTGGCCGCCTATGCGGAGGCCCAGTCCCGGGAGCATGAGTATCTGACGCCGGAGCACATCCTCTTTGCCTCGCTGTTTTTCGAGGAAGCCAAAGAGATTCTCCGTCGGTGCGGCGGCAACATAGATGATCTGAAAAAGAAAATTGAGGCTTTTTTCCAGAGCAAGATACCGCCCAGAGTCGCCAAGCAGGAACCCGTCCATAGCCTGAGTTTTCAGAATGTGATGAACCGGGCAGTTTATCATACGATGTCGGCGCAAAAGGCGGAGCTGGATATTGGGGATGTGTTGATTGCCATTTTTGACGAAAAGGATTCCCACGCCTCGTTTATTTTGCAGGGTGAAGGCTTAACGAGGCTGAATCTGCTGAATTATATTTCTCATGGCACTTCGGTCATTCCCGAGGAAAGGCCACCGGACCAGAACGTCGAGGAAGGCGAAAAAAAAGCTGTTGCCAAAGAAAGCAAGGCATTGGCCTTGTTTACCACCGAATTGGTGGCCAAGGCCCTGGCCGGGGAATTGGAACCGCTGATCGGGCGCGAGGATATTCTGGAACGGACGGTGCAGGTGCTCTGTCGCCGTTTCAAGAATAATCCCGTTCATGTCGGCGCGGCCGGGGTGGGCAAAACCGCCATTACCGAGGGTCTGGCTCAGCTTATCGCCCGGGACAAAGTACCCAAACCCTTGAAAGGCGCCTCGATTTATTCTCTCGACATGGGGGCCATAGTCTCGGGAACCCGTTACCGCGGAGATTTTGAAGAACGGATGACGCAGGTCGTCACCGAGCTGGAAAAGAAGAAAAATGTGATCCTTTTCATTGACGAGATCCATACGCTTGTCGGGGCCGGCGCCGTTTCGGGCGGTTCGCTGGATGCAAGCAACATTCTCAAGCCGGCGTTGACGTCCGGCCATATCCGCTGTATTGGTTCGACCACCCATGACGAATACAGAAAGGCCTTCGAAAAAGACCGGGCCCTCTCCCGCCGCTTCCAGCCGATTGAGATCCCCGAACCAACCGTTGCCGAGACCGTGCAAATCCTGCAAGGCTTGCGGGAGAAATACGAGAGCTTTCATAGCGTAGTATATAGTGATGATGCCCTGCGCGCGGCCGCAGAACTGGCGGCGAAGCACATCAACGACCGCTACTTGCCCGATAAGGCCATTGATGTGATGGATGAGGCCGGGGCAAGGATGGCAATTGCCCGGGACGAAAATCCGGAGACGCCGACCATTACGCCGGGCGAGATAGAATATGTGGTCGCCAAAATGGCCAGAATTCCCGAGAAATCCGTATCTTCATCCGAGGCCATCCGCTTGCAGGATCTGGAAATCACGCTGCAAGGATGGATTTTCGGTCAAAACGAAGCCATCCAGGCCGTCGTGCAGGCCATCCGCCGGGCACGGGCCGGATTCCGTGACGCCAACAAACCCGTGGCCTCACTGCTCTTTGCCGGACCGACGGGTGTCGGCAAGACGGAGCTCGCGCGGCAGTTGTCCCAGACGATGGGTATTCCGCTGCACCGCTATGACATGTCCGAATATCAGGAGAAGCATACCGTATCGAGGCTCGTGGGCGCCCCGCCGGGCTATGTTGGCTACGAGGAAGGCGGCCTGCTGACCGAGACCATCCGCAAGACGCCGCACTGCGTGCTCCTGCTCGACGAGATTGAGAAGGCCCATCCCGATATCTTTAATACGCTGCTGCAGGTGATGGATTACGCGACGTTGACGGATAATACGGGCCGCCAGGCCGATTTCCGGAACGTCATCATCATTATGACCTCCAATGCCGGGGCCCGCGACGTGGGCAAGTCGAAAATTGGCTTCGGGGAAAGACGGGTAACCTTCGGGGCCATTGACGAAGCGTTGAAAAAAATCTTTACTCCCGAATTCCGCAATCGCCTGGATGGCATGGTTATCTTCAATGATTTGGACCAGCAGGTCATCGTTGACATCGTGAAAAAGCAGATTCGGGAATTTCATCTGCAATTAGAAGAAAAAAATATCCTCCTTACCGTTCAGGACGAGGTGTATGGCTGGGTTGCGGAACATGGTTATTCCCGTGAATTCGGCGCCCGGGAGATCAGCCGCCTGATCCAGGACAAGATTAAAAACTTTTTTGTGGATGAAGTCCTGTTCGGCCGTCTCGTGAAAGGCGGACGGGTCAGCGTAGCCGTGGAAAATGACGCCTTGATTCTGGCCGTGCTGGAGAGCGCTGAGTAAATGCCCGTCTTTCAGTTGAATGAGGCACTGATCTTTCCGCCCGTGGAACTGAGCGAAGCCAATGGATTATTAGCCATAGGCGGCGATCTGGCGCCGGAGCGGCTGATCATGGCCTACACCAACGGCATTTTCCCCTGGTTCGGGGAAGATGAGCCCATCCTCTGGTGGTCTCCCGATCCCCGCCTGGTCCTTTTTCCCGCCAAACTGCATGTTTCCCGCAGTATGAGGCAGACGTTACATCAGGGAAGATTTTCGATTACCTACGACCGCTGCTTCCGGGAAATAATCACGGCCTGCCGAGTCTCGCGGCGTGAAGAGGGAGAGACATGGATTACCGAGGCCATGGTGGACGCCTACTGCCGCCTGTACGATCAGGGCATCGCCCATTCCGTCGAGGCCTGGTATAATGGCGAGCTGGCCGGCGGTCTCTATGGTGTAGCGCTGGGGGCCTGCTTTTTCGGCGAATCAATGTTCACGAAGATCAGTAACGCCTCCAAAGCTGCTTTGATTACGCTGACCCGTGCTTTACAGGCACGGGGCTTCCGGCTCATTGACTGCCAGGTTGATTCTCCCCATCTGCAAAGCCTGGGTGCCGAACTGCTGCCGAGAAAAATCTTTTTAAACCTCATGACCGCGGCCCTGCAACAGCCAGCGAACCCCGGCCGATGGATAGACTGGTCATAAATCCGGAAACGAACCTGTTGACTTATGCTTCCGCTTAATCGTATAATTCATAATAAAATCAAGTTAATAAAATATTTAACGGAGATAACCATGAAGATCACAAGAATTGAGGACACTGAAAAAACAAGGATGGTGATGGAGGGAGCAAAAGATGTGTTGAAGCAGGTGCCTATATCGAAAGCCGACGGCACGCCGAATGTTTCTCTGCGTGTCTTTACGATCATGCCGGGAGGATATACCCCGTATCATATCCATCCATTTGAACATTTGAACTATATCATGGACGGTGAGGGGGCTGTTATAGTTGAAAGCGGTGAAGAGCGGCCTGTCAAGAAGGGGGACTTTGTATTGGTACTGCCGGATGAAAAACATCAGTATAAAAACACATCGGCGCAGGAGCCGATGGTTATGATCTGTGGAGTGCCCAAGGGCTATGAATGACAGACCCTCGTGATGGATAGGTCTGCTCGGAATCGCCACCGTCTTCTCCGACATGGACGCCAGATTGCCGCGACCGATATTCTTTCTCCTTGATATCCCCTCAATATTTCTGTATCTTCTTCCACAAGCACCATTCAGGAATCGTTAGTGTTTAACCCCAGGTGGTCATGTGAAACCGGAAGAGAAGGCGCGGCAAAAGATCGATCATCTGCTTGGAGAGGCAGGATGGGAGGTTCAGGATCGGAACGAACTCAACCTTGATGCCGGTGCTGGCGTCGCCGTGCGGGAGTATCAGACGGAGGTCGGACCGGCCGATTACATCCTCTTTGTGGACCGGAAACCGATCGGCGTCATCGAAGCCAAGAAAGAGGAAGAGGGCGTCCGCCTGACCGTAGTGGAAGAACAATCCGCCGAATATGCCGCGAGCCGGCTGAAATACCTGAACAATTCTCCTCTTCCCTTCGTGTATGAAAGCACGGGCGCCCTGACCCGCTTTACGGATTATCGCGATCCGAAACCAAGATCGCGCCCGGTCTTCCGATTTCATCGGCCCGAGACGTTCCGGGAAGGCCTGAAAAAGCCTAAGTCCCTGCGAGAGCGGCTTCTTTCCCTGCCCGCCCTGCCCACGCAAGGTCTGCGCGACTGCCAGATCAAGGCCACGACCAATCTCGAAGCCTCCTTCAAGGCCAACCAGCCCCGCGCCCTCATCCAGATGGCCACGGGTTCGGGCAAGACCTTTGCCGCCATCACCGCCATCTACCGCCTCCTGAAATTTGCCGACGCCAAGCGGATTCTGTTTCTCGTGGACACCCGCAACCTGGGCGAGCAGGCGGAACAGGGATTCATGGCCTACCTGCCCAATGACGACAACCGCAAATTCACGGAACTCTACAACGTCCAGCGCCTGAAATCGAGTTATGTCGCCACGGACAGCCAGGTCTGCATCAGCACGATCCAGCGCCTCTATTCCATCCTGAAAGGCGAAGAGCTGGACGATACGGCCGAAGAAACCAATCCCGGCGAGGTGAACTGGGGCAAGCGCGAACCCCTGCCTGTGGTGTACAACGCCAAACTCCCAATCGAGTTTTTCGATTTCATCGTGATCGATGAATGCCACCGCAGCATTTACAACCTCTGGAAGCAGGTTTTGGAATATTTCGATGCCTTTCTCATCGGGCTCACGGCCACGCCGGATCAGCGGACCTTCGGCTTTTTCAACCAGAATATCGTGAGCGAATATACCCATGAAGAGGCCGTGGCCGATGGGGTCAATGTGGGCTACAATGTCTATCTGATCGAAACCACAATTTCGAAAAAGGGCTCTGTCGTCTGGAAGGGCGAATACGTCGATGTCCGGGAAAAACTCTCCCGCAAGAAGCGCTGGCAGCAGTTGGATGAAGACGTGGCCTATTCCGCCAAAAGTCTGGACGATGACGTGGTGAACCCCAATCAGATCCGCGCCATTATCCGCACGTTTAAAGAGCATTGGCCGCAGATCTTCCCGCAGAGAAAAGAAGTGCCGAAAACGCTCATTTTTGCCAAGACCGACAGCCATGCCGACGACATCATCCAGATCGTCCGGGAGGAATTCGCGGAAGGCAACGCCTTCTGTAAAAAGGTGACCTATCTGGCCGAGGAAGACCCGAAGTCGGTCCTGGCCCAGTTCCGCAATGACTACCATCCGCGCATTGCCGTTACCGTCGATATGATCGCCACGGGCACGGACGTAAAGCCCCTGGAATGCCTCATCTTTATGCGCGATGTGAAAAGCCGCAACTATTTCGAGCAGATGAAGGGTCGGGGCACCCGGACGATCAACCTGGACGACCTGCGCAAGGTCACGCCCTCGGCCCAATATACAAAAGATCATTTCATCATCATCGATGCCGTGGGCGTCACGAAATCCCTGAAGACGGACAGCCGCCCCCTGGAACGCAAACCCACCGTCTCCCTCAAAGATCTGCTGGCCGCCGTGGCCGTGGGCGCCCACGATGAAGACCTCTTCACCACCCTGGCCGGCCGCCTGGGCCGCCTGGCAAAGATCATCACGGCGAAGGAAGCGGGACAGTTCCAGGCCAAAGCGCAAGGAAGCTCGATTGGCGAAGTCGTCAAAAAACTCCTCCATGCCTACGATCCCGACCAGATTGAAGCGACCGCCCGGAAGCAATTCAACCTGACGGCCGATGATACGCCCACCCCGGCGCAACTGGGCGATGCCCAGGAAAAACTGATCACCCAGGCAGCACGCCCCTTTACGGGCGAACTGAATACGTTCATCGAAAATGTCCGCAAGCTTCACGAACAGATTATCGACATCATCAATCCCGATACCGTCGAGTTTGCCGGGTGGGATGGGCAGGCCAAGGACCAGGCGGCGGAACTCGTGCAGAATTTCAAGACCTACCTGGAGACCAACAAGGATGAAATCACGGCCCTCCAGATCTTTTACAACCAGCCCTACCGGCGCAAGGAACTGACCTACGCCATGATCAAGGAACTCCTGGAACGCCTGAAACTTGATAAACCGGCCCTGGCGCCTCTGCGCATCTGGAAGGCCTATGAGCGATTGGAGGCGGTCACGGGCACGAACCCGGTCAACGAACTGGTGGCTCTGGTCTCCCTCATCCGCCGGATCACGGGTATTGACGCGGCCCTGACGCCTTACGACAAGACCGTGGACAGGAATTTTCAGGCCTGGGTCTTCCAGAAACAGGCCGGGCCGCTCAAGTTCACCAATGAACAGATGGCCTGGCTGCGCATGATGAAAGAGCATATCGCCACGTCGATCCATATCGGCAAAGACGATCTGGACTTCGCGCCCTTTGACGCCCAGGGTGGCCTAGGGAAAATGTGGCAGCTATTCGGTGATAAGACCGAAGAAATGATTGACGAGATCAACGAGGCATTGGCGGCGTAGGACCGCCCTCGTCGTCATTCCCGCGCAGGCGGGAATCCAGGAATTTTAAAGGGGTAAGATGGAAGAACGCTGCATAAGCATTGATGATCTTCCCGTAGGCTGGGAACAAATTCATCTTAAAGATGTTTGTGAAATCATTTTAGGACAATCGCCTCCCTCTGAAACCTATAATACTGTTGGAAATGGGTTACCTTTTTTTCAGGGTAAAGCGGAGTTTACAGAGCTTCATCCTGTAGCCGAAAAATGGTGCAGCGTCCCCGGTAAAATTGCGGAACAAAATGATATTTTGCTTTCAGTGCGTGCGCCTGTTGGCAATACAAATATTGCCGACAGAAAATGCTGTATCGGAAGAGGTTTGGCGGCACTGCGTTTTCATAATTACAAGTTTTTGTTTTATTATTTGCAGAGCATTGAAAAAGAACTGGACAAAAAAGGAACGGGTACTACTTTCAAAGCAATATCAGGTGACATTGTAAGAAATGTTGATTTGCCCCTCCCTCCCCTCCTTGAACAAAACCGCATCGTCGCCAAGGTAGAAGAACTCTTCAGCGAGCTGGACAAAGGCGTGGAAGCCCTCAAGGCCGTCCAGCAGCAACTCAAGGTTTACCGTCAGGCCGTCCTCAAATGGGCATTCGAAGGTAGTTTTACTGGAGGCCTTGAAAATTGGGAACATACGACACTTGGTAGTATTTTAAAAATTAGTTCAGGTAATGGATTGACCAAGTCTACAAGAAATGATGATGGTCAATATTTAGTTTATGGTGGTAATGGGGTGACAGGGAATCATTCCGAATTTATGTTTGCAGAACCTCAATTGATTATTGGACGGGTTGGCGTTCATTGTGGGAATACTCATATAACAAAGCTCAAAAGCTGGATTACTGATAACGCTTTTGTCGTTTATTTTAATAGCAACAAGATAAATATTCATTTTCTCTTCTATCTCGTTAAGAACTTAAATCTTAATCAACTTTCTAGTTCAACAGCTCAACCCGTAATTTCTGGAAGTAAGGTTTATCCAATTAAGTGTAAAATCCCGAGCATAGATATTCAACAAAAGGTAAATCAATCCATCGAAACCCGCCTCTCCGTGGCCGACAAGCTCGAAGAAACCATCTCCCAAAGCCTCCAGCAGGCCGAAGCCCTGCGCCATAGCATTTTGAAGAAGGCCTTTGCAGGCCAGCTGGTCCCGCAAGACCCCAGCGACGAACCGGCGTCAAAGCTCCTGGAGCGCATCAAGACAGAGAAGGCTAGGCAAGCAACGATAAAGGGAAGCGTTAGAGGAAGAGGCAAAAAGATGCTGTCATCCCCGAGTGCTTCTGTCGGGGATCCATGATTTTTTTAGATTCAGATGGATTCCCGCCGCAGTTTACCCTCGCGCAGGCAGGGGCGGGACATGACAGATTTTGTTCAATAGGATGCGCCAAGGCATGGTGCATTCTATTTCCCATAAATAGCTTGACAAGGTATAAATAAAAAATACAATGCACCCATGAAAACCACTCTCGGAAAACAGGAGACGCAACTGCTCGCGTACCTGCAGATGCGCAAGCGACAGACCGTCAGGTCGGGAGAGCTGACCGAGCCCCTTCAACTGAGCCGCGATCAGGAACGTAAGCTCTTTAGCCGGCTGGCCCGGGGCGGCCTGATCGCCCGGGTCCGCAATGGCTTCTACCTCGTGCCTGCCCAGCTTCCCCTCGGCGGCGCCTGGAGCCCCGACGAGACCCTGGCGCTCAATGCCCTGATGGAGGACCGGCAGGGGCGCTACCAGATCTGCGGGCCCAACGCCTTCAACCGGTACGGCTTCGACGAACAGATCCCGACCCGTGTCTACGCTTACAACAACCGGATCTCGGGGGAGCGGACCATCGGTGCGGTTAGCCTGACCCTGATCAAGGTGGCTGACGAACGACTGGGCGATACAGAGGAGGTGCGGACTCCTGAAGGCCGTTCCGCCGTCTACAGCTCCCGCGTCCGGACCCTCGTGGACGCCGTCTACGACTGGGCGCGTTTCAACAGCCTACCCCGTGCCTACGACTGGATTCGCGGGGATCTGGCCGCTTCCCGTATTTCCGACTCCGTACTGGTCGATGCCACCTTGCGTTACGGAGACAAGGGGACGATCCGGCGGATCGGGCTGCTGCTGGAGCGGCAAGGGGCGGCTACGGATCTGCTGCAGAAGCTCGAAGGGGTACTGACACCGTCCACCGGTCTGATCCCGTGGATTCCCGGAAGACCGAAGCGGGGGACGATCAGTCGCCGCTGGGGCGTCGTTGTAAACGAGGAGGCGTGAGATGAATGCACCCATCCAGATGCATGAAGACCCCTTACTGTTCCGGGAGGACATGAACTTCACGGCGACCCAGACCAGGTTTCTGCCCCGCCTGATCGAAAAGGATTATTTTTGCACGCTCCTGCTCAACTATCTGGCCGCGGCGGATGCTACGCTGATTTTCAAGGGCGGGACATGCCTGGCCAAGGTGCATGCCGAATTCTACCGCCTCAGCGAAGACCTGGACTTCGTCATTCCCGCGCCCTGCGACGCCCCCCGGTCCCAACGGCGTGCCCTGGCGACCCGCCTGAAAGAGGCGGCCGGAAGGATCGAAGCGGACCTGAAGCCCTTCCGGATCGTCGAGCCGCTGAGAGGTGCGAACAACTCGACCCAATACGTCGCCTGCATCGGTTATCAATCGCTACTCAGCGGGCAGGAGGAGACCATCAAGATCGAGGTAGGGCTCCGCGAGCCTTTGCTGATGCCTGTCTCCAACAGCATGGCGAGGACGCTCTTGCTTAACCCCATCTCGGGCCAGCCGATGGTGCCGGCCTTTCCCGTTTCCTGCATCTCCAGGGAAGAGGCGATGGCTGAAAAGTTGCGGGCGGCCCTGTCACGGCGCGACGTGGCGATCCGCGATTTCTACGATATCGACCATGCTGTCCGAAAGATGGATCTGGATCCCCGGGAACGGTCCTTCATCGCGATGGTCCACCGGAAGCTCTCCGTTCCTGGCAACGATCCGGTCGATGTATCCGACAGTCGTCTGGCGGAGCTTCGGCTGCAACTCGTTTCTCAGTTGAAGCCCGTCCTGCGCGAGCAGGACTTCCAGGCATTCGATCTCGAATCCGTTTTCCAGGAAGTGGGGGCGGTGGCCTCCCTGCTGGCAAAAAACAACTCTGCATGATGTCATAATGACACTGTATGGTGTTGCATAATGACAAACCACCTTCCATCGGAAGATTAATGGAATAAGTTTTAACGAGGCATCACTCCTATGAACGACAACGCATCAAGCATCATCTCCAAGGTCTGGAGCTTCTGCAACACCCTGCGCGATGATGGCGTGGGCTACGGCGATTATCTGGAACAGCTCACGTACCTCCTCTTTCTGAAACTGGCCGATGAGTTTTCCCGGCCGCCCTACAACCGCCCGTTACTGATGCCGAAGACCTATGATTGGGAAAGTCTCACTTCAAGAAAGGGCGCGGAGCTGGAGCTGCATTACAGCAAGTTGCTGCGGGAGTTGGGGCAGCAAAAGGGCATCCTCGGGCAGATCTTCACGAAATCCCAGAACAAGATCCAGGACCCGGCCAAGCTCTCCCGGCTCATCGACATGATCGACAAGGAGCAGTGGAGCACGATGGGGACGGACGTCAAAGGCAAGATTTACGAAGGCCTCCTGGAGAAAAACGCCGAAGACACCAAGAGCGGCGCCGGGCAGTACTTCACGCCACGGCCGCTGATCAAGGCGATGGTGGAATGCCTCCGGCCCGAACCCCTGAAGACCATTGCCGATCCGGCCTGCGGCACGGGCGGGTTTTTCCTGGCCGCCTACGACTATATCGCGGCTCATAAAGGAATCGACAAAGAAGATAAAGGATTTCTGAAATACCAGACCTTCTACGGCAACGAGATCGTGGCGGGCGCCCGCCGGCTGGCCCTCATGAATATGTTTCTCCACAATATCGGCGATATCGACTCGGAAACCTTCATTTCGCCCACCGATTCCCTCGTGGCCGACTCGGGCCTGCGCGTGGATTACGTTCTGACCAATCCGCCTTTCGGGAAGAAGAGCAGCATGACCTTCACGAACGAGGAAGGCGAGCAGGAGAAGGAAGACCTCACCTATAACCGCCAGGACTTCTGGGCGACGACGAGCAACAAGCAACTCAACTTTGTCCAGCACATCCGCACAATGCTTAAAACAACGGGCAAGGCCGCCGTGGTCGTCCCCGACAATGTCCTCTTCGAAGGCGGGGCCGGGGAAACGGTCCGGAAACGGCTGCTCGAAACCATGGATCTCCATACCATCCTGCGCCTGCCGACAGGTATTTTCTATGCTCAGGGCGTCAAGGCGAATGTCCTGTTCTTCGATGCCCAACCCGCCGCCAAGGAACCCTGGACAAAGGAGATCTGGTATTACGATTACCGCACAAACATCCATCACACCCTGAAAAAGAATCCCCTGAAATTGGAGGATTTGCGGGATTTTATTGAATGCTACCAGCCCGAAAACCGCCATACCCGCAAGGAAACATGGCACCCGGAAGCCAATCCCGAAGGCCAGTGGCGCAAGTTCACCTATGACGAAATCGTCAACCGCGACAAAACCAGCCTGGACATCTTCTGGCTGAGAGACAAAAGCCTGGCCGACTTGGACAATCTGCCGGACCCCGACGTACTGGCCAACGACATTATCGAAAACCTCGAAGCAGCAGTTGCCAGTTTTAAAGAAATTGCGCAGAGAATTTAGAGGCAGGCGAGTGAAAGGAGGTCCGCGCCGGGGCGTCAAATGAGAGGAATAATTTGCATGAAAATGATCGGCAATGTCGGAGTATTATTAATTATATCATGTTGATAAGTTAGTTCAGCGCGCTGAACTGGCCTCCCGATGGGGGCCGGTCTAAGGGCTATCATTTTGGTGTATAGGATTGATTGAAGCGCACTGCCATTGCCGATATTCATGGTTGCTGTAGGAGCCATTTTGGCTTGATAAATCCTTTCCCGGAATAGATATATTGCGCATGATCTGATATTACAGATGTAGCATTAAGTGAAATTGGAAATTGTCCAATGATAATACTTGTAATATTTTTGACTGAATAGCACTGTAATCGGGCAAGTTGCGCGAACCGCTCAACTCGCCGTTATCTGGCACAGGATAGGTGATAAAATTTAATGAGTGGTCTCAAGAATACAACGGAATACAATGAAAAACACTTTATTTGATATTCACAACGCTGATGCTCGAAACGTGGCTGACTACATTTACGGAGAATTGATTACAACATCGATCACTTCCCCCCCGTATTTTGATATGAAAGATTACGGAGCAGACGATCAAATAGGTTTTGGTCAAAGCTATCATCAGTACTTGGAAGACTTAAAGATAGTCTTTTCAAGTATCTACAAGGTTACAAAGAATGATGGAACATTATGGATTATTATCGATACATTCAAGGACAAAAATGGGGTGGTCCTCCTACCTTTCGATTTGGCCTCAAAGTTAAAAGAAATTGGCTGGATGCTTCAGGACATTATCATCTGGAAAAAGGACAAAACTGTACCTTGGTCATCAGCAGGATTTGTTCAGCGAAAATTTGAGTACATTTTGTTTTTCTCGAAATCGAAAAACTTCAAGTACCATCGCGATAGAGTACGAATCTATGACACGAAACACCTTAAAAAATGGTGGGTTAGGTATCCTGAGCGGTATAACCCAAAGGGTAAAGCATTGGATGAAGTCTGGGAATTTTCCATTCCAACACAGGGATCTTGGGGTGATAAGTACATCAGACATTTTTGTCCTCTGCCTACTGACATGATTGGAAATATAATACAACTTACAACGGATGAAGGTGA
This sequence comes from Deltaproteobacteria bacterium, assembly GCA_026388415.1. Lineage (NCBI taxonomy): Bacteria > Pseudomonadati > Myxococcota > Myxococcia > Deltaproteobacteria bacterium. Next base: position 28,992 of record JAPLJV010000023.1, read on the forward strand.
TATTGTTTTGGACCCGTTTTCTGGAAGTGGTTCGGTTTTAGTACAAGCAGCCTACATGAAAAGGAAATATGTGGGTTTTGAGATAAATACGAAATATATTCAAATGTTTAAGACTTATCGGCAGAAAACCTTAGCAAGTGGCACCAAAAAATACGAACAATTACAAGCTGATACTTCTAAGCAAGACGACTTCGAAAATATAATCCTGAAACTTCGTTGTTTGAAATACGCACGAGTCTTATACAACAAGACAGGAAAGCTTTTTGACACAAATCCAATCAAATATATTGTCGTTGACGATCTCGGTTATAGTCAGGAAACGAATAAACTGAAGAAAGTGCGATATTCCATCATTTATAACCATAACCTTATATGTAGTAATGAATTCATCTCAATATTGCATGGGATGAGCACTGTTACCCCTCTTTCCAAATTTGGAATTGAGCCCGTAATAGAGCTAAAAAGCCATGTGGAGGACATTCATGGTGGTAAATCGTTGTATGGATATACAAGCAGTAATACAAATAACACAATTGGAGAGGTGAACATAGGCGCTATCCCTCCAAAAGCACATATTCTTAGTCATATAAAAGTTGCAGTAGTCGAAAGTGATTTTGAATGAAGGAATCTTATGGCAAAAGCTAAGAAGAGATCCAAGAAAAAACTGACGGAACAAGAGAAAGAACAAAGACTACAAAAACAGGAAATTCGAAGGCTACTACACAATATAGGTTTTAGTAGGGTCACCGGAATCTCCGGTAAAGAATTTGTGTACGACGAAAGGACATCAGAAATTGATGATGCCTTTCATTATGAAAATATCTTGTTGCTAATTGAATATACGACGCAGGCTAAGCCTGGAAATCATTTGATTGGTAAAAAGATTATATATGACAAGATCAATCTTTCTCATGTCAATTTCATTGAGTTCTTACTTAAAGATAATAAGTTTAAAAACTTTGCCGAGTATTTCAATAACTCCGTTCTAAAGAATTACACCACAAAGCAGATTCAAGTCAGGACAGTGTATTGTTCAAGACACCCTATTTCCAAAGAGCATCGGGATCAGATTAATGGTGTATGCTTGTTGAATTACCCGATCGTGAAGTATTTTGAGAGAATTGCCAAGGCAATTAAGAGGTCAGCGAGATATGAGTTCTTTCAATTCTTGAAAACTGATTATAATAAATTCAGTGAGAATATTACAAGGGGACACCTTGGCAGTAATACAAAGTTTTCCGGTCACATACTGCCAGAAGAACACAGTAAATACAAAGAGGGATACAAGATCATTTCTTTCTATATCGATGCCGCTTCACTGATGCAGCGCGCATACGTGCTCAGGAGAGATGGTTGGAATAATGTTGGTACAATTGGGTTTTACCAGCGTATGTTTTCAGCAGATAAGATCTCCAAAATGAGAAGCTATCTGTATGAAAAAGATAGAGTATTTGTTAATAATATCATCGCTGTTTTGCCAAGAGAAAAAATAAAATTGTACGGTGAAAACAAAAAAGAAATCTCAGTGGGGAAGGATGGTAACTTCATAAACACCGACACAACAAGTGTGCAACCGACCCTGGTAGAGATTGACAATGATACGAATATAATTGGAATTGTTGACGGCCAGCATAGACTCTATTCTTATCATGAAGGTACCGATAAATTTGAAGAGAAAATAGCGCGGCTGCGAAAGGTTCAGAACCTTCTAGTCACTGGAATTCTATACCCTGAGACTGAAAATAAGGAAGAAAAACTGAAATTTGAAGCGGAATTGTTTCTGGAAATCAATTCTAATCAGACAAATGCGGGCTCAGAACTTAAACAGGAGATAGAATTGATGATAGCTCCTTTCTCTTCAATTTCGGTCGCAAAGTCAATTCTAAATGCATTGAACGAGTCTGGTCCATTAGAGAACTTGTTTGAGCAGCATTTCTATGAAAAAGGTAGGTTGAAGACCGCTTCTATAATCAGCTATGGCTTGAAGCCTCTTGTCAAATTTGATGGTGACGATAGCCTATATAAGATTTGGACCCATCCCGACAAAAGCAGCCTTATAAATCATAATAATTATGTTCTATTAAATGCATATAAAGAATTTTGCGTCGACGAAATTAGGAAGATTTTCATTGGCTTCAAAAACAACGTTGATGGTGACTCATGGACATCAGAACGATTGAATCCCAATGGCATTCTTAGAGTCACTGCTATTAATGGCATCATCAATTGCCTCCGCCTACTAATTGAGAATGACAAAACCGAAGATATGGATTATTACAAGAAAAAACTCAAAGGTATTGCGGAGTTTCCTTTCAAGGATTACAAATCCAGTCAATACAGAAAAATGGGCGAAGAAATATATCGGCAATTCTTCAATGATGGGAAAATATAGGGACACTTCCTCCATTTTATAAAGATTACTTGGTATAGGAAGTATCCCTGACTTTCATAGGAAGGTATCATGAAATTTGAGTGGGACAAAGATAAAGAGAGAAGGAACATAAGAAAACACGCAATTTCTTTTGACGAAGCCGTCACCGTGTTCTATGACCCCTTATCGGCAACGATTGCTGACCCGGACCACTCCATCGAAGAGGTCCGATTAATCACTATTGGTTATTCATCCCAAGGACGCCTGTTCGTTATATCGCACACGGAACGAGGCGAGGCGATACGGATTATCAGTGCACGTCCTGCAACTATTTTAGAGAGGAAAAGACATGAAAACTAAAACTATAGAGGAACTGCGTCCCGAATATGAATTCGATTATTCGAAGGCCGTTCGTGGTAAGTATTTCAAGCGACTGCTGGAGGAAGGCGCGAATGTAGCCGTCCTCGAACCTGAAATAGCCAAGGTGTTTACCAGCTCGACTGCTGTGAATGATGCCTTAAGGTCTCTCCTTGAAATTACAAGATCAACACAGCGCCTAACGAAGCACTCAACCGGACGCGCTAAAAAAATGCGCGCCCTTTAGCTTTGTCGTTGTGTACTGAAAAAGAACTAGCCTCACTCGGTTTGCATCATTGTTTGCTTCATAAATCAATCTTAGGATGCAAACCAAGCCCGCGGGAAAAACCGGGAGGCACCCACATGGTTTATGAAGCTCAAAAAACAGAGCACACCGGCCCAAAGAAAGGGCGCGGCGCTTACTGGGGCCGGAAGCAAGCGGCCAAGAAGGAATCCAACCGGGTGCGGCGGGAGGCCGACAAGAATGAATCAAAACCGGTAACTGATTCTGATGGAAAATCAAAGGAGTGATATTGTTGGTATGATGACACTAAAACAGTTCATTTCGGGTCTTGATACTATACCCGCGACGACCTCATGGTATCTGGCCGACATCGGTGAAGCGAAAGGCAGGCAGGGGCTTTATACAAAGCAGTCGCCGCAGCGGTTGAAATCACTTAAAGAGCATGCCCTTATTGAAAGTGCGGTTTCATCCAACCGCATCGAAGGTGTTGAGGTCGAGAAAAAACGTATCGGTACCGTCATCTTTGGCAAGTCACTTCTTCACGATCGATCAGAGGAGGAGATTCGGGGTTATCGTGAAGCTCTCAATCTCATCCATGATAGCGGGGCAAAATTGTCCATTACGGAAGATACCTGCCGGAAGCTACACCGTCTGATGCGCGGCGAAATATGGGATGCCGGCAAATACAAGGAAAAAGACAGCGACATCATCGAAAAACGTCAGGATGGGACGTCCAGCATAAGATTTCGGACTGTTCCTGCCGGTAAAACTTCTTTCTATATGAAACAACTGATTGATTCATGGCAGGAATGCATTAGCGAAGCAAAGGTTCATCCTCTCATTACGCTGGCGGCATTCAACCTGGATTTTCTGTGCATCCATCCGTTCCGTGACGGAAACGGCAGAGTCTCCAGGCTGCTGATGCTTCTACAGTGCTACCATCTGGACATCGGGGTCGGAAGATATATCAGCCTTGAACGTCTCATCGAGCAGAACAAAGAAAGATACTACGAAACATTAAGGCTGAGCTCAGAAGGCTGGCACGAAGGCAGACACGACCCGTGGCATTATATCAACTTTGTCTGTTTCATCCTTAAGAGCGCTTACACAGAATTTGAAGAAAGGCTGGCCCGTTTGCCACAACCAAGGGGTGAGAAGACAGCAATGATACAGGACGCAGTGAGAAGTTTTCCCGGTAATTTCAGTGTTGCCGATATCCAGGGGAAATGTCCCGGTATCGGCATTGATATGATCCGCAGGGTGCTCAAAGACCTTCAGGTTCAAGAGGTTGTCGAATGTCTGGACCGCGGCAGAAATGCAAAATGGCATAAAACCGGGAATTAGGTAATAACAGATAATATAGGTAATAAATTAGGTAACAAGTTGAATCCAGCCAATCGCCGGGGAACCCGGATCTGGCTGATCTTTCCGTTCGGTGACAAGATATGATGAAATTGATTGATCTAGGTTTTGATCCCTGGTTTGAAGCACATGCCGATGACATGCGCCAAGAGGATCAAGGCATTGCCCGTGTGTCAGCAGTTGACCGCAACTCGTACATTATCAGGGATGAACTCAGAGATATTTCCGCTGAACTTGCGGGGAAGTTCTATTTCCGTGTTGAATCCTCGGATAAACTGCCCTGTGTCGGTGATTGGGTCACCGTGCAGTATCACAATGATGGCGCCTCGGCAATCATCCATGGAGTCTTTCCCCGCAGGACGTTTTTACGCCGCAAACGTGCTGGCGTAGAAGTGGACTACCAGATGATTGCCGCCAACATTGACATCGCTTTCATTGTCCAGTCATGTCACTTTGACTTTAATCTACCGAGAATGAATCGGTATTTAGTAATGGCGGCTGACGGTCATGTTGAACCGATTGTCATTCTTGCCAAGACGGACTTGATCTCCCCCGATGAGCTGCAACAGAAGCTTGCTGCTATTAGACAGGCCGGCATCACGACCAGGGTTATTGCCCTGAGCAACATAACTGGCTCCGGATTTGACGAATTCCAGCAGGTATTAATGCCGGGGCGAACCTATTGTCTGCTTGGGTCATCCGGAGTCGGCAAGTCTACACTGATCAACCATTTGATTGGACGGGATGCTCTTGATACAAAAGCTGTCAGTGGAACAGGAGAAGGTACCCACACAACATCGCGTCGGCAACTCATTGTTCTTGATAAAGGCATGATGTTTATTGATACACCCGGGATGAGAGAACTGGGCCTTCTGGGCGCCAGTGACGGAGTAAACCAAGGATTTGAAGATATTATTGAGCTTTCCCTGGCCTGTCGCTATGCCGATTGCAGCCATACTCGGGAATCAGACTGTGCAGTTCTTACTGCAATTGCAAACGGCGAGTTGAGTGAAGAGCGCTATTCTGGCTATTTAAAACTCAGGAAAGAGTCAGAGCACTACGAGATGTCGTACTTGGACAAACGTAAAAAGGACAGGGCATTCGGACGCTTCGTTAAGACAGCAAAGAAGAATTTGAAAGCGGCGTTATAGTGCAGCAATGATCCACAGCTTCGATCCCATAGCGGCGCCTGATGCCAGGGTGCTGGTCCTCGGCACTATACCGGGACGGCGGTCCCTGGAAGCCGGCGAGTACTACGCTCATCCGCAAAACGCCTTCTGGTTCATCATGGAGAGTCTGTTTGCGGCGCGGACCGGAATGGACTATGCGGCAAGGACCGCGCTGCTCCTCGGTGCGCAGGTGGCCCTTTGGGATGTCCTCCAGGCGGCGGACCGCATCGGCAGTCTCGACTCCGCCATCTCTCCCGGGTCGGAGACGCCGAATGACTTGGCCGGCTTCTTCGTCAGGCATCCCTCGATCCACACTATTTTATTCAACGGCGCGAAGGCTCAATCCCTGTTTGCCAGGCACGTGCCGGGCACGCTGTCACCGGCGGCTGCTTTGCGACTCATCCGTCTGCCGTCCACGAGCCCGGCCAACGCCCGGCTCTCGCGGGAGGGCAAGCTCGCGGCCTGGCGCGCCATTCCGGAAGCGCTGGCGGCAGGAATTCCGGGGACACATTACTACTTATCATTGAGATCCCCTTCCAATGTCCAGAAGCGCCTCAGGGTGACGGGAGGCCACGCGTAAAAGCACACGTGCCGGGCCTTCTGGTTTACGGCGGCCTTGTTCCCAGTTCCTCAATGTTCCTACGCTTATTCCTACAAGGTCAGCAAACTTATCTTGAGAAAGGCCGAACTGCTCACGTAGAGCGCGAACCTCTGTTTCCGGGAATTCAAACGACCGAGAGGGCTGCATAGTGCCCTTCATGATCGCCGCGCCTTGTTTTACGCTTTCCAGTAGTTCCTGAAAAAGTTCATCTTTCATGGTATTCCTCCTCCTGAAACAGGCGATATTCCTCGTCGGAGAGAGTGGATAAAAGCTGCCTGGTAAATATTGGAGTTTCGATGATGACCATGGGACAACTATACGTCATTGACGCAGTTAGCGCAAGGGAGAATTTTAAAAAATAACGGGGAGCGAGATGAAGCTCCCCGAGGTGAGCGGAATCAGAAGACCTGCTTGATGTCTCTCGCTATCTCGATCCGCCGGTTGGCGTCGCCTGCCCCGATAGCCAGGCCGGGGGGGCCGTATATTTCGGCGAATCAATGTTCACGAAGATCAGTAACGCCTCCAAGGCTGCGTTGATCACGCTGACCCGTGCTTTACAGGCACGGGGTTTCCGGCTCATTGACTGCCAGGTTGATTCCCCCCATCTGCAAAGCCTGGGCGCCGAACTGCTGCCGAGAAAAATCTTTTTAAACCTCCTGACCACGGCCCGGCAACCGCCAGCGAACCCGGGCCGCTGGATAAACTGGTCATAAATTAACCCCCTGCTAAATCATTCAAAGTTCATCCAAACCGTCGTCGTTTTTTGCAGGGGCTCCGGTCTTTTGGGGGACGATTTTTCTGTAGACTTCTTGCGGTGATCTTGTTTCAGCGGTAACGGTTAAAAGTCTGGCGATAGAAATATCGAAAAGTTTTTCATTCTCTTCAAGATAGGGCAGGATCAATTTCCAGTCTGCATCGGTCATGGCTACAAACTCCCCGCCGTTGAGCTGTTCAGCGACCAGTTTTCTGTGGGGATCTCGCACGTAAATCGCACCGCCGGAAGCCAGGGAAAAAATATTGGATCCTGGGTAGGGTGATTCATATTCGCGGATCGCCCCGTCGTTATCATCGAATCCGATACCGTTTAGAACAACAAAGCCGCCGCCGTTGAGCGGATCACCGGCCATGAACGATTCCGCAAGATAGTCCAGAGCTGTTCCGTTGATGACCACCCGCGGCTTGCCGACGGCGTTAATCAAGGGCCGTCCCGCTGCGTTGCCCATGATGTAGGCAGCGCCTCCTTTGGCGCCGTACATGAAGGTCTGGCCGACATCGCCGAATACTACCAGCTTCCCATCTTTCATGATCTGGCAAAGCTGATCCTGGGCATTACCATGAACATATATCTCCATACCGTCAATACCCGATGCCAGGTAATCGCCCGAAGCGCCATAGACGTCAATCCGCACATCGTTTGTTGCGGGGCCAAACCCGCAGCCGGTAAAACGCTGGCCGCGGTATTTGTAAACAATGAACCTCTTCCAGCCGAGTTTGTGGGCGGCCACGATCATCACCGCATCGCAGTTGTCGCCTTCCGGATCAAAACGTTCCGCATCAATGATGAGGGTCCTTTCGTTCTTTTGGGGCGCACGCAGTTGAGCACGGGTGGCAAAGTTGATCCGGCTGAAACCGGCATCAGACTTTGCCGTGATCAGGGGGGTAGCGGAAAAAATCTCATCCAGGTTGATCTTCAGGACATGCTGAACGGAGCTTCTTTTTATTCTGCCGGTGTTGTACCGCCGGTCGTTTAACATTGTCAGGGCATCGGTAGCCGTTTGCTGGAAGTCATCCTTTTCCACGGCATACCCCTTGATGGTTTCAATCGCGAACCTGAGCCTGTCGGTATCAAATCCCGCGATATTGTCCCGGATATAGGCAAATATTTTTTGCGCGGTCGCCGCGGTATCATTTTCTGCAAACAATCCGGCCAGTTTTTTTTCTATCGTCTTACATTCATCCGTCACGGTGATCTGTTTTGAGATGTCGCAGACGAGCTTATCTTTGGGAGTTTCAATTACTTTCCCGAATTTGTCGGTGCAGATGAGTTTCTTGTTTCCCGAACCGTCGCCGGCATCCCTGAGGCTGAAGATGAAAGCGCCGCCATCCGTATAGCTGCCGCCGCGGGCATTCCAGTATTTATCGGCAATGGGTCCGAACCGCGGATCTTCCCTTTCCAGAGATATGAGCGTGGCATCAATGGCCTGCTTTTCCGAGCAGATCAGGCCGATCTGCACCTCGCCCTCCTGCAGGGCAAACACCTGGGGGCGGAGCATGGCCGTATCCGTAATGCCGATCAGTTGGAACTGATCATTCTTCCAGTCATTTCGGGCGATAATGAAGAACCACGGTCCGTCGGGCGACGCATTGACGTGATGGGTCTGAATGGCCTTATACAGCTTCTGTTTTTCCGCAGGAAGCATGTCAAAATCCATTTCCGAGGTCGGCGCCATCGCCTCAATCAGGTACTCCAGGGGATATTTGTAAACACGGCTCCACAGATCGAGAAGGCATGCCGCCTCCTCCGTATCGGTCAGAAACAGGGGGTAGTAGTTCCGCTGTTTGAGATATTCGTAAACGGCTTGATAGTTTGCGAAATCACCGTTGTGTACCAGCGCCTCATGGAGCGCGCTGAACGGGTGGCAACCACCGGGATGCCAGACGCGACCGCGGGTCGGATATCGCTGGTGGGCAAGCCAGGCATGCGCCTTGAAGTCGTCCAGCTTGTAGTAACGGACCACATTCTCCGCATAACCGACAATTTTCAGAATCATCATGTTCCGGCCATGGGACATGACAAAGGCCTTTTTTTCACCGAGGGAAGCATAATACTTGGAGTTGATGCGGAAGCTGTTCTGATAGACAAACTCGTCCTCGGCATCCCGCCGGTCCAGGGAGGAGAAATTGTTAGCGAGAATGTATTTGTCCAGGACGTCGTTCTTGACGCGAACGAAATAACGCATGATGTCCGGGGGCCTGACGTCAAGACCGATACTGCGGTAGTCATCAATCGTGTCCAGCTTCTCGGACTTGTCAATTTGAAAGTAAGGTTTGATGAAAGTGTCTTCAATCTCATCGGCAACACCGGCATCCAGGAGGGCGATGTGGAACATGTAATCCTCGTCCAGGACCTGCCGGGAGACGCCCAGGGCTTCGGGAACAAATCCGACGGCGCCAATGCCGCCGCCTTTCCCGTTGCCTCTGTTGTGCATCTGTACGGACGGCTCAAAGATATTCTTCCCGGTGACGGGAATGGAACTGATAAATCCGGTGACGCCGCAGCCCCCTTCCTCTTCGGTATTCGGGGCGAGGATCGGCACTTGGCTGCACAGCTCAGTGCGTGAAAGTAATATTTTTTCAGCGTTATCCATTATTAGCAAGCTCCGCTTCAATTGCTGTAATCTATATGCTCAAGCAGATCCGTCCGTCCGACAAGCTCTTTGACACTTTTCATGCCGAACTTCTGGAGGATCTCGACCAGCTGGACATTCCATGCATGGTACATATTGGTCAGACGCTGTGTCGCCCATTCCTCGCCGAACAGGTCTGCCAGTTCGGAGTCCGTCGAGGCGATACCCCGGGCGCAGCCTCGTCCCGATTCACAATTGCCGCAGCGGACACATTCCAGGGAGACCAACTCCGCCGTACCGATGACAGCCCCGTCGGCGCCAAGGCAGATCGCTTTGGCCAGGTCATGGGCGGTCCGGATGCCGCCGGAGGCGATGAGCGTCACGGCATCCCGGACGCCCTCATCCTTCAGGAAACCATGAACCTTGACGATGGCGTACTCGATGGGCATGGCAATGTTCTTCTTGGCAATATCCGGGGCGGCGCCGGTGCCGCCGTAACCGCCGTCAATGTGGATAATATGCGCGCCGGCATAGTATGAACCGACGGCAACCATGTCCACGTCATTGGGTGTGGAAACCTTAACGGAAACCAGGGCCTGCGGATTCATCTCCTTTATCCAGTCAATGTGCTTCTTATGATCTTCGATGGAATAGACAGAGTGAAACGGGAAGGGCGAAAACAGGGATGTGCCTTCGACGGCCTCGCGCATTCGGGCAACACTTTCCGTATTTTTCTCTCCGAGAAGGTGTCCGCCGAGGCCTGGTTTTGCGCCCTGGGCGTATTTAAACTCGATGATTTTTACCCGCTGGACGCTTTCCTCGCTCACACCGAACAGACCGGTGGCGATCTGGGTGATCACGTGGTCATCATAAGGTTTGAGCATCTCCGGGTAGCCGCCTTCACCGGTGCAGGTAAAGGTATTCCATATCGCCGCATTCCGCGCCTTGGAAACCATGGTGGTGAGGCTGACGGATCCGAAGGACATGCCGCCGCCATAGACCGGGGTTGAGATGAATACAGCGGCCCGTCCGTCATTTCTCCGGTTCAGTTCAATGGCCGTGGAGATTTCAGACTTGTCAACCTGCGGCGGATGGGTGGGAAATTTGAACCGTAGCTTGTCAAAGCCGCCGCCGGAATTGCCCACATTATATTCGAGGTCCGTTCGCTTTGGCGGATAACCCGTCTCGGCCATGATCCATGTCCCGGTGATAATGTCCGCTGTCCAGCGAAAATCTCCCAGCGTGTCATACATGGGATTGAGAGACAGACTCAACGCCTGGCGCGGGCATTTGGCAAGGCAGCAGAAATCCTCACTCTGACACTCAAAGCCGATGCATTTGTAGTCTATGGGCGGGTTTACCTTGTTGTGCCCCTCAACCCTTTCATGGACGCCGTATGGGCATGTCTTGGCACACGTACCGCAGTTGATGCAGGCATCCGACCGGGTGATCTTGTACTTCGGCACCTGGTGCTTGAATCGCGAAGGCATCTTTCTGATTATTACCGTTGATGGTTTCATACGCTCGCTGCTTCTCTTTTTTTAAATAGTTTTCCAAAGGTGTCTTTGTCAATTTCATCAAAGAAGATTGCCCGGCCCGTTTCACCCCGCAGACGACGGGCTTCACGGATACCCATGGCGCCCATCACCTCAAGGAGCTGCGAATGCCACGCGCCCATGAGGTTTATGATTCTCTGGGTGACGATTTCCACCGGGATTTTTTCCAATCCTGCCGGGAGAACCAGCAGCTTTTCCGGCTCTTCGTATAACCGGGCGCCGATGGCAATGAGCAGTGGCAAGTCTATGGCCGTTAAGTCGGCACCACAGAGCATGGCCTTGGGGACATGTTCCGCCATGGCGATACCGCCGGAGAAGATAAGGGTGACCTCGTCGCGAATCCGTTCATCAATAAGCCGCAGGTGGACGGCCCGGATTATGTCAGTTATCAGTCTCGGACTTGGGGAGGGAGGGCCGTTGACTTCCAGGCCGCGGTAGTCGGCAACGACGTGGATAATCTCCGCGCCGCTGTGCGCAAGCTTGGCAACTATGGTCTCCACGTCTTTCACTGCCGGAATTCTAATGATTGTCAGGGCGCTGCTGATGCTCTTAATTTTGTCTTTCACGACCGGGAAATTGTTCAGAAGTTCACCGTCATACTCGACGGCCACAAACCGCGCTTTTTTGAGTAAGGCCTGGTGTTGGGCGATTTCTTTATGATTTATGCAGGGGATGATGTTGGGGGTGTATTTTTCAACATCCGGTGTTATACTGGCAGTCGGCATGATGATGCACGTGTTGATCGCCGCCGCCGCCTTGATTAGGGCAAGCTTGACATTCCCGCTCAGGCTATCCGCCGGGATATCAAAGAGAATGGGAATGGGAAGATCAACCGTGTCGTGAATCGGCGATAATAACTGCCCGTTGGCATCAAAGGCCAGATGATTGAGTTTTCTGCCCAGTTCAACAGAGGTACTGATATACTCCCGTCCGTGGATTCCGTCCCGGGTCGGGCGGACGATTTCAGACATGTCCGTCCACATGCTATCGAACCCCGTTCCGGTAAACGGTCCCCTGTATCCGGCGCCGGTAACCGGCACCTTTCCGTCCTCTGCCTGCTTCCAGAGGGTGATGAACATATCAGGCTTCCAGTAAGAACCGCCGATATCCATAAAGTTGCGTTCCAGCGATTTCTCCAGGGCTCCCCGGGGGCACTCCTGGATGCACCGGAAGCAGTTTCTGCATAACACCGTGTTCGGGTCCGCCATCTTGCGCGGATCGCCTTTCTGCCGTTCATGTGCTTCATAAATGCATACTTTGGCGCACTTACCGCAGTTAATGCAGTTTTCACCCCGCACAATCTTGAACTTGAATATGTACTCCAGATCAAGGGGCGTCGTTTTCGCGTGAATGTGATATTTCTTCGGCATAGTCGCTATTCATCTTTATTAGTAGGCCGCGTGCCCCCACGCGGCGTAGCCAAGGGTGCTGTTTTAGTTATTCCGTTCCACCATGTCCCAGTATTCCCTGCTGTCGTCAACCTGCTGCAGGAATTCCGTAATCTGAGCTTCCGGACGGCCGAACTTGTCTTCAATCCTTTTTTCCAGCGCATCCCAGAACATCATGAGTTCGAGATTGGTCTGGCATATCTCCTCACAGGCCTTGCAGTGCATGCACATAAAAGCGTTTGCTGCTTCTTCCCGTGTCACTTCTTTGCCGGTAATGAGTTTCTTGGCCAGCGCTATCTTCCCTTTTGCAGTTACCCCTTCATCTTTCGTGATAAGATAGGCGGGGCATACGGCCATGCAGTTTCCGCACTTGGCGCAGGCATGGATGCTTAGCTCGAAATCGAGGCTGGCGATTTTTTCATCCTTTCCAAGGAGCGATGTGGCCACCTTACCGATGATCGGTGACAGCAGCGTCATGATATTCATAGAAAAGCCAAAAACAGCCGGATGGAAGACAAGGGCGGAGAATCCCGTTGAATTAACACCGAAGAATTTCCCCGGATTCAGGATATTGTTCGGATCTACCTTGGCCTTGTATGCCTTAAGCTCACGCTGTTTTTCACCGCTGTATAGGGCATTGATAAAAGCGGCATTCCAGAGGCCAAGTCCATAGGGCTCGGCGCCCAATGTAACAGCCGTCTTGGTAAGCATGGAAACCAGGGGCATATTGATATAATATTTTATATTCCTGGAGTCGCAAAGGAAGGTGGCCATGATGAGTGCCTGTTTCTCGTCGAGGATATAAGAGTCTATGCATATTTCAACGCCGAAACGGATGCCCAGTATCTTTGCTTTTTCAATAAAGGCGGGGGCGGCTGTAATCGGGATAATAATTTCGCTTGCCAGGATGGTCGGTCCCAGTCGCTTTGTCTTCATCCCGAACAGGCGCTCGTTCCACAGGTAACTTGCGGCATAACGCGGCGCTTCTTCAATGTTGCCAGTCTGTGACATGAATTTCACAAAACACTCTTCATCTTTGGCGCTGCCGAACTCCATGAAAACGCCGGCGCTCTTCCTGAATATGCCGGCCCGCATGACTGCGTTTGTGTCCTGCAGATGATTTGCATCCAAAAACCGGATGACGTTGGGGTTGAGGTTCTCTGAGATTCTGCTTTTTACGAACCGGGCGATGAACGCGAAAGCCTCACTGTCGCCATGGAAATACAGAAGATGGGCGTATGACGCCTCGGGCATATCACGAAGTTTGAGGGTGGCCTCAACCACGATGCCAAACTCCTCCTCGGTGGATACAAAAAAGGCGAAATCAGGGTCGGAAGGGGATAACATTTTAAGTTCGCCGACGCCTGTGATAACCTTCAGGGACACGATCTGCTTTGATAAGTGGCCGTATTTGAAGCTGTTAATCCCGTAGCCGCCCGTCGAAATCCAACCGGCAACCGTGGAAAACTTGCTTGAGGGGTAGGTCATCAGACACAGGCCCTCTTTCTTGGCCATGATATCAATATCGCTCCACCGGGCGCCCGCTTCAACGGTGACGGTCTTGGCTGCGGTGTTGAGCTCCAGGATTTTCCGGAAAGGAGACAGGTCAATGACGATCCCGGCATTGGTCGGGATGACGCCGCCGAAGCCCCACGATGCGGCGCCTCTCGGTATCACGGGGATTTTCCAGTCATTGGCAAACGCCAGGACCTTTTTTATCTCGTCCGCGTTTTTAGGCTGAATGATAAAATCGGGTTGTGTTTTAAAAAATGCTTTGGTCATGATATCGGGAACATCACCAATATCATGGCTGTACATCTCTCTTTCAGCCATTTTGCCGAGTATTTTTATATCGCCCGCGATCTTTCTGAATTCATCTACTGACTGCATGTGTTATACTTCTCTTCAGTTCTTTATAAGTAATTGCTTTTGACGGGCCGGAGTATAGGGGGACTGTTTTTATTTGTCAATCCATATTTGGATCCATATTTGGATGAAATTCAAATTCGACGAAAACTTCGGCAGACGAACGCAGCATATTTTTCAAATTGCCGGTCATGATGTTAAAAAATCCACCACCACGCCTCCATAAATCTCTGCCATTTAATCAGCGATTTGTCGCTGGTTGAATAGCAGAAGCTGCCCAGAGCGGCCGAGCATGATAAGGCTTGACACATGGAAAAATTTTCGCTATCGTCGCGAAAACTCGTGGAAGCTAAAATTTGCCCAAGCCGTTTTGTAACCTGTTGCAATAATTAGGCGATAATTGTGGAAAAGGCCCATTTTCGACTTTAACGAGGCTATCATATTTGATAAATGAAAGGGGGGATGGCAAGAAAATAAACGTATTGTTGTAAAAAATCATAACTAGATTGTTTAATTAAGGCGGCGTAGGTAAGGTTTCATGTAACCCGGACTGAGGTAGTTCCAGATGTTAGAAACACTAGGTTTGTGGACTTTTCTCATTCCTATCCGGCATGGACGCCGCTATTTGAATGGTCGTGGGTCTTCAATCTGGTCAATGGTCACATCTACGGTTGCAATGAGGCGTGGATTCCCGATACGAGGTCTTCCGACTGGAGGGAGATTGATGGTATGGCTGTGTGTGTAGCTACACCGGTTCCCACCAAGGAAGAGCGTGATTTCAGGTATGCGAAATTTTACGATCGCACCAAGAACGATTTCGAACCGAATTACGACAAATACTGGGAGAAGAGTAAAAGCGAGATGCTCGGCCGTTATGACACGCTGAAGGATTTTGATTATGATAAAGCGACGTTCTACGAGCTGTACAAACAGTTTAATTTTGCTATCGAGACGCATAAGAGGATGTGGGAAGACCATTTCTTATTTATGTATGCGCTATATGGGGCATACTGGTATTTTGAGGACCTCTGCAAGCAGTACGTTGGGATTAAGGAAACGTCAACGGATTGGCACCGGCTGATCCGAGGGTTTGATAATATGCTTTTCCGGCAGGACAAGGTCATGTGGGAACTCCGGAATAAGGCGATCGAGTATGGGATTGACAACATCATCTTCAACAACCCGTCGGCAAAGGTGGTTGAGGAGCTGAACAAGACACCCCAGGGTAAAAAGTGGGTTGATGTAGATCTCTACCATTTTATGCATGAGCTGGGCTACGGCTGGCGTATGATCCGTATGATGGAGTTTGTAGAACCGACGTGGTGGGAAGCGCCGGAAAACGCTATCCTGCATGTGAAGCAGTACCTGTTGGAAGACAGGGTTATTAAGCCGTTCCCGCTGGATGCTATACGAGAGCGTCTTGCTAAAGACAGAGCGGTAGTGGAGAAGGAGATTGTGGCGAAGGCTGAGGCCGCTGGATGCAAGGATATGGAATGGTTCAAGTCCCTCATGAGACTTTCTCAGAGGACGAGCTCCTTCAGCGAGGGCCATGACTTCCTGTATGAACACAGATGCTTCTCGGCATTCAGATTTGCCATGCTGAAGATTGGCGAGCGTCTTGCCAAGGTTGGGACAATTGATAATGCAGATGACATCTTCTTCTTCATCCCGGAAGAGCTTCAGACCATGATTGCTATGCCCGAGAACTACCAGAGCGGATTCATCGCCAGGGATAGGAGGGCAGAGTGGACTGCCAATAAGGAATACCTGACGCGCCCACCGATAATGCCGAGAGATCCCAACATGACGCCCCCCGAGGCAGGCGCCTTTATGGTAGCAGCTAAAGATCCGATCATCGCGAAGATCACGATTGGTGAATTCATACAGCCGGATACGTCGTTGGGTGCGCTCTGCTATGGTAACCCTGGAAGCCCCGGCGTGGCCGAGGGACCTGCGTGTATCGTTATTACCTCTGCCGACCTGAAGAAGCTGAGAGTTGGGGACATCATGGTTTGTCCATCGTCCCAGTCATCATACACACCGGTATTCCCGTTGCTTAAGGGTGTCGTATGCAATGGCGGAGGCAGTCTGTCCCATGGTCCGATTGTCGGAAGGGAATGGGACATCCCTGTGGTAGCGAACTGTATCACTGGAACGCAGTTGATCAAGGACGGAGACATGATCAGGATCGACGGAACCAGGGGATTAGTATTTAAGTTGTAAAAGGTTTTCCGAGAGGCACGAATGCCCGGACTTATCGCGTCCGGGCATTCGTACTCCGAGGTAGCATAACTAACGTTAATAACCCCTAAGCCTGGCGCGATTACCGCGTGTCTCCTGCAGATGAGAGTAACAGGGCGAAATATCTCTGCAACGGTGAAAGAAGATATCAAATATGTTCAACAAGCTGTTAATTGATGTGACGGAAAAAATTCTGGCCGATGATAGTTTCCGGATTTCCTATGAAGATGCCTGCCGTCTGGCCGCCCTGCCGGAAGATGAAACAACCGACCTCATCATGTGCGCCAACAAGGTTCGTCATAAATTCAAACAAAACCACATTGTAAACTGTTCCATCACCAACGCCAAGTCGGGCTGCTGTACGGAGGACTGCGCCTTCTGCGCGCAATCAGCCTATCATGAAACGGATATCGCCTCCCATGACCTGCTCAGTGCAGAGCGGCTGGTGGAAGATGCTGTCAGTCTCTACGAAAGCGGCGCCACGGAATTTTCCATGGTCACCAGCGGTTATATGCTGACGGATGCAGAGATGGCCACGATCGGGCGGGCAGCGAACCAGATCAGGAAGCAAACCGACCTGGCGATCTGTTCCTCCCTGGGAGTTCTGACGGAGTCGCGGGCCGCGCAGCTCAAGGAAAGCGGCGTCTCCGCCTACCATCACAATTTGGAAACCGCCCGGAGTTTTTTTGACCAGGTCTGCACGACCCACCCCTACGAAGACGATGTGGAGACGGTAAAAATAGCCAAGGCGGCGGGGCTCAAGACGTGCTGCGGCGGTATTCTGGGGCTGGGCGAGAGCTGGGAACAGCGGGTGGAACTGGCCATTACCTTGCGGGATCTGGACGTGGATTCGATTCCCATCAACTTTCTCAATCCCATTGCCGGCACCCGGATGGCCGGTCGGCCGCTCTTGTCACCCATGGAAGCGCTCAAATGTATTGCCCTTTTCCGCCTGATCAATCCCCGGAAGGATATTACGATCTGTGGCGGCCGCGAGATCACCCTGCGCGACCTGCAGTCCTGGATATTTGCGGCGGGCGCCAACGGCATGCTCGTCGGCAATTATCTGACTACTCAGGGCAGAGATATCAAGGCCGACATGGCAATGATTAAGGACTTGGGGTTTACTGCCGTGGAGGGAGTTTCAGTACGGACACCACGGCAACACTAAACCGGGCGCTGGCCAACGACGATCATCGTTACCTCTGGCATCCCTTTACCCAGATGCAGGATTATGCTCAGGAAGAGCCGCTTATCATCGAATCCGGCCGCGGTTGTACGCTCAAGGACATTGGGGGGAAAGAATATCTCGACGGCGTCTCTTCCCTCTGGACCAACGTCCACGGTCACCGCAAGGCAGAAATAGACGCGGCGATTACGGAACAACTCGGGAAAATTGCCCATTCGACCCTGCTGGGCCTCTCCAATGTGCCGGCTATCAGGTGTGCCAAAAAGCTGGTGGCCATCGCCCCGGAGGGTTTAACCAGGGTTTTTTATTCCGACAGCGGCTCCACCGCCGTGGAAGTTGCCCTCAAGATGGCCTTCCAGTACCAGCGACAGGCGCGGGAGGGGAGCCCGCAGCGCACGCAATTCATCTCCCTGACCAATGCCTATCACGGCGATACGATCGGTTCTGTAAGTCTGGGCGGCATTGATCTTTTTCATGCCACTTACCGGCAGCTTCTTTTTACCTCCCTCAAGGCTGCATCGCCTTACTGTTATCGCTGCAGCTTCGGTCAGACCTACCCGGACTGCGGACTGGCCTGTCTGCGTCAGGTGGAAGCGCTTATGGAGGAGCATGCACCCGAGGTGGCGGCTCTCGTGATCGAACCCCTGGTGCAGGGGGCGGCCGGCATGATCGTCCAGCCACCGGGTTATTTAAAGAGAGTGCGGGAACTCTGCACGCAGCACAACATCATCATGATTGCCGATGAGGTGGCGGTTGGTTTCGGTCGAACAGGCCGGATGTTCGCCTGCGAGCATGAGGATGTGCGACCCGATATCATGGCTGTGGCCAAGGGCATCACGGGCGGTTATCTACCGCTGGCGGCCACGCTGACCACGGAAAAGATATATGAGGGTTTTCTGGGTCGCTATGAGGAATTCAAGACACTCTTTCATGGACATACCTATACGGGCAATCCGCTGGCCTGTGCGGCGGCCATCGCCAATATGGAAATTTTTGCCGCTGAAGGCACGCTTGATAAATTGGCGGGTAAGATTGTCCATTTGCAGAAACGATTGGGAGCAATAAGTTTACTGAGGCATGTAGGCGAGATACGGCAGCGGGGATTCATGGTCGGCATCGAGCTCGTGCCTGATAGAGATAGCAGGGCAGAGTTCCCGCCGGAGGCAAAAATCGGCCACAGAGTCATATTGGCGGCCAGAAGGCGCGGTCTGATCATCCGGCCGCTCGGAAACGTGATTGTCCTCATGCCGCCGCTAAGCATAACCAAGGAAGAGCTGGACCGGCTTTGCGATATCACGAGCGCCTCGATCCGGGAAGTTACTGATGGAGTGCGGGGCTAAATCCTATGTCCATCAAGGGCACTTTTTTCTTTGATCCTCAAGACCGGATTTATGAGGATCATTTTCCGGGCCGGGCCGTAGTGCCGGGAAGCCTGATTGTCCAGGCCTTCCTGGAGGCGGGGAAGGCGATTGGATTCAGCAGTGCCGGGGGGGGGATGGAAAATTTCCGTTTTAAGGAATTTGTCGCCCCCGGAACGTATGCCTTCTCGATAGAGGATATTGAAAAGGGTTGGCAATGTCGCCTTTACCATGAAGGAATAACGGTGGTGTCCGGTCTTTTGCTGCCGGCAGTGTGAATAAATGGATATCTTTACGGAAATTAAAAAAATCCTCATGGAAATTCTCGATCTGGAAGGCCAGACGGTAACGCCGGAGAGTCTCTTGATGCAGGAACTCGGTGTCGAGTCAATTGACCTTCTGGAACTGGCTGCGGCCTTGAACGCCAGATTCAAGATCGAGGTCCGCGAAGAGGATATCTTTCTTCAAGACATCGGGACCCGGTTAGGAGAATCCTATCCCTTCCTGACGGGACAGCGTTTAAGGGAAATTGCGGCCGATCATAACGACGGTCCGGCGGTCAAGGTAAAAGACCTGGTGAGTTACGTGGCCTGGCAGCAAAAGGAGGCAGAGAATCATGTCCATCCTTGATCAACTTTTGATCGAACGCCGGAGTATCAGAAAATATCAAACCGAAACGCCACCGGAAGCATGGCTGGAACAGATGCTCCGCCTGGCCGCGATGACGCCGTCTTCGAGTAATCGTCAGCCCGTTCGGCTCATGAGGATCGCTTCCCCGAACATCAAGGCATCCCTGCAGAAGGCCATGGAGGCGGGACACGAGCGATTTTTGCAACTGGCCGCCAAGGCCGAAAACCCTAAAAATCTGCGCAACTGGATCAACACCTACTACCGCTATTCCGCTTTCATGTTCGGCGCCCCCTGGCTTTTGGCCATAGGCACTATCGCCGCCCCGGCGGGTTTTACCCGCATTCTGGCCGAGGCGGGTGTAGCTGCTACCGATAATCGCTGGGAAACAGACGCCGATATCGCCCTCGGTATGGTCCTGCAGGCCGTCATCCTGAAAGGGCAGGAGCTGGGCATCGCTTCCTGTGTTCTGACGGCGCCGCTGGCCTTCATCGCCGGAGTGGAAAATATTCTCGGTGTCGAGGATGTGAAAATTAAATGCTTCCTTACCTTGGGTTTTGCCGATGAAAAGCCCCCCACGCCGCCTAAAAAAGATCTTCCGCAGCTTTACCGTGTCCTATGAAAAAAGACGAGATCAGGCCGAGAGAAGCATGTCCTGAGCAACATCGAAGGGTGGTTATTACTGCAATGGGTCTGATCTGCGCCTTGGGTTCCACGCCCGAGGAGATCATGGCCGGGTTTAAATCAGGGCGTACCACCTTCTGCCGACCGGACTTTGATGAAAACGTCGTCACGGCCCCGGTAAGAGGATTCGACCTGCGGGATTTTACGGGTTCCTGCAAAGAAAGGCGCTACCTGAATCGTGGCGCCCAGTTCTCTGGTGCCGCTGCCGTTGCTGCCCGGCAAGCAGGCGGCCTCGATACGGAGACGGCCGCCCGCGCCGGTCTCTTTGTCGGCGCCGGACCGAATCTGGATGTGGGCGGTGAATTTAGCCGCATTGACAACGGAGTCATTGACGAGGAAGACCTCATGGCCCTCTGGATATTGAGGTTTCTGCCCAATACGGCCGCTTCCACGATTTCCCTGTTGATCGGTGCGCATGGTGAAAACCTGACCGTCGCCACGGCCTGTACGGCCACGCTCCAGGCCATAGGGGAGGCCTTCCGGAAGATCAGGGATGGGCATCTGGATCTGGCCTTTGCCGGCGGCGGCGATTCGCGGATGAACAAGGGAAGCATCCTGGCGTACAAGAAGGCCAAGGCCATTTTTGTGGGTGAGGGCGATCCAACTCGGGCCAGCCGTCCTTTTGACCAGGATAGAAAAGGCTTTGTTCCGGGTGAGGGCGGCGCTTTTTTTCTGCTTGAGGAACGGGAGCATGCTAAGCGCCGCGGCGCCAAAATCTACGGCGAGGTTCGCGGGTTTGGAACTTCTTTGGATGGACACAGCCTGACGGCCCCCGATCCGTCCGGCCGGTGGCAGGAAGCAGCCGTACGGGCGGCCTTGAAAGAAGCAGGACTGACGCCGGCGGAGATCGGCCTCGTGGCTGCGCACGGCACGGGTACGATTCTTAACGATGCCATGGAAGCGAAGCTCCTGGCCCGCATTTACGGTGGCCAGACACCGACCGTGATTGCCTTGAAGTCATGGATCGGCCATCTTTCCGTAGCTTGCGGCGCCGTAGAACTGGCCCTCTGCCTCATCTTGATGCAAAACGGCTATCTGCCGGAGATCCGGAACCTGACTAATCCCTGCCAGACCGGTATAAACTTCGTCACCGAAAGTAAGACCGCCTCGCCGGGGACGGTCCTGCTGGAAAATTTCGGCTTCGGCGGCCAGAATTGTGCGCTGATTGTGCAGGCACAGCGCGCAACTTAAAAAAGGTTAAGCGTGGGAGAAAAGCAGGTTATTAAAATAAATTCGGGACTTCCGGATTTTTTGCTTCTTGATGCCATTACGAGCGTGGAGGAAAACACCATTGTCGGCGCCCGGGAATTCTACCAGGATTTCCCCTGGTTGGGGATCGAATCCCTGGCCCAGTTGGGCGCCTTCCATGTGCGTGAGCGCACGAATTTTCAAAAACATGCCTTCTTATTAAAAATAAACCGCTTTCTTCTGCCACCATCAGTGACCCTGCAGGGGGGCTATATTCTTCAGGGTACACTCGTCAGCCGCAGCAGGGCGGCCTTTGTTTACGAGTTGCAGGCGATAAAGGGGAAGATGCTTGAGTTTAGCGGCAATTTCCTATATGCAGCGGTGGACTATGATGATACATTTACCGAGTCAAGGCTGCGTAATCATTACCTGAGGATATTCAGATGTTTGCAGAACGCTACGGGGAACGGCTCCGGCGCCGGCAAGAGGGCGGGCTCCTCCGCACCCCTCCTTTAATTGCCGGCAGAGAGGGGAAATACCTCCTGATCGGTGGCCGCCGGGTGCTGAATTTTTCCTCCAATGACTATTTGGGGCTCGGTGTTTCCGCGCCGCTGCGCCAACAGGTAGCCAGGAATTTTCAGAAATACGGGACATCGTCATCCTCCTCGCGGCTGGTTGCCGGCAACCTCGCGACCATCGTCCGTGCCGAAGAGGCCTATGCGCGCTACTTTGGTTATGAGGCCGCGCTTTTTTTCCCGAGCGGTTACCAGGCCAATGTCGGCCTCATCTCGACGCTTTTTGCCAAGGGCGACGTAGTGCTTTTCGACAAACACCTGCACGCCAGCAGCGTCAAGGGGATGGCCTTAAGCGGCGCGGACTGTCATGGTTACAACCACAACTCCATGTCCCACCTACGCAAGCGGCTGGCAGGCGCCAGGCAGGAACAGGCGGCCGTTCTGACGGAGTCGCTCTTCAGCATGGACGGTGATTTCCTCGCTATCCAGGGATTCGACAGTCTCAAAAAAGAGTTCGGCTTTTTCAGCGTTGTTGACGAGGCCCATGCCTTCGGTGTCTTGGGCGAACAGGGCCGCGGCCTGGCCCGGTCGGTGGCGGATATCGCCGTGGGAACATTCGGCAAGGCCCTGGGGCTCTTCGGCGCCTTTGTCCTCTTGCCGGCGCTCTTGAAGGAATATCTGGGTAATTATTCTTCGCCCCTCATCTACAGCACCGCCCTGCCGGAAGCCCACGCCGCCTCGGCCTTAGACATCCTGGCGACCTTAGCGGCTGCCGATAAAGAGCGAGATCACCTGCGGGAAATAAGCGGCCTCATGAAGTCTGCCCTGCTGGCCGATGGTCTCCATGCGACAGGCGACGCCCATATTATTGCCTGGGAAATCGGGGATGAAAAGCGTGCCGTCGCCATGTCACAGCAACTGCTGGCCCGGGATATCTTCGCCTTTGCCGCCCGTTATCCTACGGTGCCGCTGGGCCGGGCGGTGCTGCGCCTCGGGATGACTGCTCTGCATACGGAGGAGGACGTCACAATTTTTATCAATGCAGTAAGGGACATAAGCAGACATGAGGTCGGACCAAAGGTTGGAGAAAATGCCGGAAACAAAATCGGAGAAAATCGCTGACATCTACATAGTCGGCACGGATACGGGCGTGGGGAAAACGGTGCTTTCTTTGCTTTTGATGCAGTTTTTTGAGGCCCGCAGCTATCGGCCCTTTTACCTGAAACCCCTGCAAACGGGCTGTCAGGATGCCTATGACCAGGACAGCGATGCGGCCTTCGTTTACCGGCATGTGACTTCTTTGATAAATCAGGACCCGGCGGACTCGGTCATTTACTGTTTCCGGAATCCCAAGGCACCGTTCTTTGCCGCCCGTGACGAAGGCCAGGAAATTGACCTGCGGCGCATTGATGAGATCGTGGCCGGGAAGCGACATCGCCATAATCCATTGATTCTGGAAGCAGCAGGAGGTCTCCTGGTGCCGGTCACAGAAGAAACACTGATGGTGGATATCATCAAGACAAGCGGCGCCCGGGTGTTGCTTGCCGCCCGGGCCGGCCTCGGAACGATCAACCATACCTTGCTTTCCGTGGAGGCCCTGCGCGCCAGGGACGTGGAGCCGGCGGGGATTGTGTTCCTCGATGCTGTCGGTACGCGTGAGGACATGATTGCCGAAAATATGGAAGCGGTGCAGCGATACTCCGGGATTGCCGTGGCCGGTGTGATTGGGAAAGTGCATGATTTCAACCATCCGTCCGAGGAATGTTTTAGTATCCTGAAATTTCTTCTCCAGACGAAAGGAATATCATTTACGTGACGGGAAGAAGAATTATCAGGGGCCTCGATCTCTGCAATTTTTTCTGGCAAAGAAAAGTCTTCAGGCGAAAAATTCCGCTTTTGGCCAGTTTCAAGTTGACCTACCGGTGCAACATAAACTGCCAAGCCTGCCCTTTCCACCTGCGAGCCCAGGATGCCGATTCCCACATTACATGGGAACAGGCGCTGGCTGCCCTCGCTATTCTCAAGGAGAGAGGCACGCGCATCGTCGTTTTCGAAGGAGGCGAACCCCTGCTCTGGAGCGATGGCGGGCATACCCTGAATGAGCTCGTCCTTTACGCGAAACAGCGTTTCTCCACCGTGGCCGTCACGACCAACGGCACCCTGCCCCTTGATGTCCCGGCCGACATTCTGTGGATCAGTCTGGACGGTCCACCGGCAATCCAGAACCGTCTGCGCAGCGATTCCTTTGCCCGGGTCTGGCAAAATCTGAAAACGGCGCACCATCCCGGGATTTTTATCCATTTCACGCTGAACAGTGAAAACTGGCGGGACCTGGAGGAACTGCTGGTTATGCTGGCTGAGTTGCCGATTGTCCGGGGCGTAACCGTGCAGCTCTTCTATCCTTACGGGCAGGGGGAGGCGCCTCTCAGTCTCCCGCCGGCAGACCGTCGTGCCGCCCTGCAAAACGTCCTGCGGCTTAAAAGCAAGTACCCGATCCTGAATTCCCGTCGCAGTCTGCAGGCGATGATCGCCAACGACTGGCGCTGCCATGACGATATCCTCATCAATGTGGACCCGGACGGCAAGATTACCAGGGGCTGCTATGCCAAGAGTCGCGGCCCCGTCAGTTGCCCCGACTGCGGCTTCACCGCCGTGGCAGAAGCCTCCGGCGCCCTTGACCTGTACCCCGGCTCCCTGCTGGCCGGCTGCCTGGTTTTTCTGTAACGGGATGTACTAGAATCTACTGGTTTCTGAAATAATTAGTATGGTGTCCCCGTATTTCGCTAGTCTTGTCCCTTTGCTTTACCATTTTTCAGACTTTCCATCCACTTATCGCGATATATGTAACTTAAGACCACGAATGCAACGCAGACAATACTTATGACCAACACCGTCTTGTAGTGGTCGTTGCGTGCCAATCCACCGCCGACGGAAAGCATAACCGTGCCCAGTAATCTCCCGATCGTTGAAATTGCGAGAAATTTCCACGTCTTCATGTGGCTCAGGCCCAGAATATAACAGAGGCAGTCTTTGGGAAAACCGGGGATGAGAAAAAGGACAAAGGAAATCATTACCCCCTGATGCTCCAGGATGTAGTCATACTTCCGGATGGTTTCCTGTTTTACAACACGTTCCACCAGTGGCAGGCCAAAGATTCTGGCGATAACAAAGGCCAGCCAGGAACCGATTGTGAGTCCGATAGTGGAGTAGATGGTACCCAGCAGAGGACCGAACAGATAGCCGCCAATAATGCCCGTGAATTCCCCCGGTATGGGAGCCAGGACAACTTGCAGGATTTGCAGGGTAATGAATACAACCTCATCATAGGGATGATAAGAGCGGATTAACGCAATGGCCCGTTCCTTCTGGAGAAAATAGGCGGAGAGATCATAATGGATAAATGCGTAGGTTCCCGTCGCCAGCAAGAGGAGGATCAAGATGAAGTTGATAACAATCTGGCGATCTATCCGGTTTAGCACGGCAATTCTCCTCACTCCCACTCTATCGTGCTCGGCGGTTTGGAGCTGATATCATAGACCACCCGGTTGACGCCGCGCACCTCGTTGATGATACGGTTGGAAATGATGCCGAGCAGCTCCTGCGGCAGCCTCGCCCAGTCGGCCGTCATGGCGTCGTCGCTTGTCACCGCCCGGATGGCAATTATGTACTCATAAGTCCGCTGGTCGCCCATGATGCCCACGCTCTTGAGCGGCAGGAGCACGGCAAAGGCCTGCCAGAGCTTTCGGTATAAATTATGGGCCCGGATTTCTTCCTGGAGAATGGCATCAGCCCGGCGCAGGATAGTCAGGCGGCCGGCAGTTACCTCGCCGATGATGCGGATCGCGAGTCCCGGGCCGGGGAACGGCTGCCGCCAGACGACATCGTCGGGCAGGCCCATCTCTTTGCCCAGCAGCCGCACCTCGTCCTTGAAAAGGTGCTTCAGCGGCTCCAGGAGCTTCAGATTCATTTTCTTCGGCAGTCCGCCTACATTATGATGGGATTTAATCACGGCGCTGGGCCCCCCGAAAGCGGAACGCGATTCAATCAGATCCGGGTAAAGCGTCCCCTGGGCCAGATATTCCATACCTTTGATCCGGCGGGCTTCTTTCTCAAAAACCTGAATGAAGGTATGGCCGATGATCTTTCTTTTTTTCTCCGGATCGGTGGCCCCTTTTAATTTATCCAAAAATATTTTCCGGGCCCGGATAAAACGCAGGTTGATCTGAAAATTTTTCTTGAACACTTCCCGGACCCGTTCCGCCTCGCCCTGGCGCAAGACGCCGTTATCCACGAACACGCAAGTCAGTTGGTCGCCCAGGGCCCGATGGATGAGGAGGGCCGCTACGGACGAATCCACGCCGCCGCTCAAGCCCAAAAGGACGGACTTTTTACCCACTATTGCCCTGATTTCTTTGGTAGTTTCCTTCTCAAACGACTTCATCGTCCATGCTTTGCGACAGTTGCAGACGTCAAAAAGGAAATTTTTCAACATCCGGCTGCCCTCCGCCGTATGGGCGACTTCCGGGTGAAATTGCAGACCATAGAGGCGCTGGGCCTTGTTCTCGGCGGCCGCTACTTTAGTATTGGCAGTGGACGCCGTACTATGAAAGCCAACGGGAAGTTTGCCGATCGAGTCCCCATGGCTCATCCAGCAGCGGGTAGGACTCGCGATATCGCTAAAGATTGCCCCGCCTTCCCGAATCGTCAGCTCGGCAAAACCGTACTCTCTCTTTTCCGAGCGGACGACCTGCCCGCCCAAGGCATCCACCATGAACTGCAGACCGTAGCATATGCCGAGAATCGGGATGCCGAGGGTCAAAATTCCTTTATCCGCCCGGGGACTCCCCTTCTCATAGATGCTGGCCGGTCCTCCCGAAAGGATGATGCCTTCGGGATGCAGTGCTTTTATCCGGTCGGCAGTAATTTCCGGGGGCTCAATCTGGCAGTAAACATGGTGCTCCCGCACCCGCCGGGCAATGAGCTGGTTGTACTGGGAACCGAAATCAACGATCAGGATCACCGGGTTGCTCCTTTCACTCGAAAATACTCCTCAAATCCCCCTTCATCCCCCTTTTCTAAAGGGGGAATTTGTTGTTCCCCTCTTTGGCAAAGAGGGGTTAGGGGAGATTTTCGTTATCGTTTGTGCCGGCGTACCGTCACCGTCATACGCTTTTCACCTGTGTCATCATGGTTATGAATTCATCAAAAAGGTATGTGGCGTCGTGAGGACCAGGCGCCGCCTCCGGATGGTATTGGACGCTGAAGGCCAGCTTTGCCGACGTGCGTAGCCCTTCGGATGTGCTATCGTTCAGATTCTGGTATGTCTGTTCCTGTCCACCGGGCAGCGACTCCGGCAGCACCACAAAACCATGATTTTGTGACGTAATTTCGACGCGTTGGGTGGTTATATTCTTGACGGGTTGATTTATGCCGTGATGACCGAATTTCAGTTTGGCGGTTCTGCCTCCCAAGGCCTGCCCCAGGATCTGATGACCCAGGCAGATCCCGAATACAGGCAGCTTGCCCAAAAGCTGCCGCACCGTCTCGACTATATAAGGCAAGGCCGCCGGATCTCCCGGACCATTGGAAAGGAGAACCCCGTCGGGGTGGTAGGCAGAAACTTCACCCTCCGTCGCGGCGGCCGGCACCACTATAACTTCACAACCCCGGTTATCCAGATGGCGCAGGATATTGTATTTGACTCCACAATCAAGAACAACGACCCGCAGGCGCTCGTCTTTGCTCTGATTTTCAGTGGTTATCGGCTGCGGCGCATCATCCCGCCAGGCATAGGGCGCACGGCAGGTGACGGACTGCACCAGATCTCTGCCCACCAGGCCCGGATATGCTCGCACGCGTTCCAGGAGTTTTCCCACATCGTTGGTTTCCGTGGAGAGGATGCCGCGCATGGCGCCGGCAATGCGGAGGCGGCGGGTCAAGGACCTGGTATCTATACCCTCTATCCCCAGTTTTCCGCGCTCCTCCAGAAAGGCCTTAAGGCTTTTCCGGCTGCGCCAATTACTTGGGAAGTCCTGATATTCCTTAACTATCAGCCCTGATAGATGGACGCCTTCCGACTCCATGTCTTCCTCATTGATCCCGTAATTGCCGATCAGGGGATAAGTCATGGTTACGATCTGTTCCTTGTACGAAGGATCGGTAATGATTTCCTGATAGCCCGTCATGCCCGTATTGAAAACGACTTCGCCGAGAAACTCCCCCTGGCTGGCAAACGCAAACCCGCGGTAAATGCTTCCGTCTTCCAGGACCAGCAGGGCCGGATTTTGTCGTCGCAAGAGCGACATGCTGCCTCCCCAAGAGTGATGTAAGTAGCGAGATATTTGGAACTGTTTTCATTTTGTCATTCCGGACTTGATCCGGAATCCAGAAGGTATTGAAAATACTGGATTCCGGTTTTCACCGGAATGACGATTTATCAGGCTTAAGACAAATTCAAAGTTCTCGTAGCTTGGATAATAGTAATGGCAGGGAAGTTCTATCCCCAAATCTCCTTTTTGTAAAGGGAGATTTAGTAAGTTAGTCCCGGCTCGCAAGCGAGCCGGGACGTAAACTTATTAGTGAGTTAGAATTTGCTGTCCGGTGGAAAGCAAATTCGTTAACACACTTATCCCGCATAGCGGGACTTATCCCGTTTTATCGGGGCTGGGGATAGTGAAGCAATTACAGCATGGGCAGATACCGGTCAATTTCGAACTGGCTGACATGGGTCCGGAAAAGATCCCACTCCACCTTTTTATTTTCAATAAATTTGTTAAAGATGTGATCTCCGAGCGTTTCTTTGACCAATTTGCTCTTGGATACAGCCACCATGGCCTCGTAGAGGCTGCCTGGCAGCGTCGTGATGCCGGCCTTTGCACGGGCCTTCTCGTCCATTTCAAAGATGTCTTCCTCAACCGGTTCGGGCAGGCGATACTTGTTCTTGACGCCTTCCATACCGGCGGCCAGCATGACCGCAAAAGCCAGGTAGGGATTGCAGGCGGGATCCGGGGAACGATACTCGATGCGCGTTGCCTTCTCTTTGCCCGGTTTGTACATGGGAACGCGCACCATGGCCGACCGGTTGCGGCGCGCCCAAGAGACATAAACCGGGGCCTCGTAACCCGGCACCAGCCGTTTGTAGGAGTTGATCCACTGATTACAGATGGCGGTGATTTCCGGGGCATGGGTCATGAGACCCGCAATGTATTGTTTGGCCATATCGGAGAGATGATATTTGTCGGTGCCCTTAAAAAAGGCGTTCTTATTACCCTTGAACAGAGACTGATGGACGTGCATGCCGCTGCCGTTCTGCCCAAAGATGGGTTTGGGCATGAAGGTAGCGTAGACGCCGTTCTGCCGGGCAATTTCCTTGACGACAGTACGATAGGTCATGACCTTGTCGGCCATTTTCAGGGCCTCGTCATAGCGTAAATCAATTTCATGCTGGCTGGGCGCTACCTCATGGTGTGAATACTCGACGCGGATACCCATGTCCTGAAGAGCAAATATGGTCTGGCGGCGCAGGTCGGTGGCGCGATCCACGGGCAGGCCGTCGAAATACCCGCCCCGATCCAGAAATTCAGTGCTTTTGTCATTGGCAAAATAGAAAAATTCCAGTTCCGGCCCCACTAAAAAGGCATAGCCCATATCGCCCACTTTTTTCAGCATGCGCTTCAGGACGTAACGGGGATCGCCCTCGTAGGGAGTGCCGTCGGGATTTTGAATATCGCAGATCATGCGGGCCACCGGACGGTCGGAGGGCCGGTAGGGTATCATTTGAAAGGTCGTGGGGTCGGCCATAGCGATCATGTCGCTCTCTTCAATCCGGCAGAAACCCTGGATGGACGAGCCATCGAAGCCCATGCCCTCCGTCATGCCCTCTTCCAGTTCCGAAGGCGTAATGCTGAATATCTTCTGCACCCCCAGGACATCGGTAAACCAGAACTGCACAAAACTGACATTTTTTTCCTTGACGATTTTCAGAACATCTTCCTTCGTTTTACAATCGAACATATAATACTCCTTTCGTTACACTA
This sequence comes from Deltaproteobacteria bacterium, assembly GCA_026388415.1. Classification (NCBI taxonomy): domain Bacteria; kingdom Pseudomonadati; phylum Myxococcota; class Myxococcia; species Deltaproteobacteria bacterium. The sequence continues at coordinate 59,091 of JAPLJV010000023.1, forward strand.
AAATATAGGTCATGGAAAAGCTCAAAGGGAGAAGCTCAAAGTTGACGCAACGGGAATCATGCGCGGCTTCTTAGCGCCCGTGGCAATGACGACGGAATCATGCCGCTCTTTTATCTACTGAAATTCCTCCTTTGTCAACCGTTCGTTGGGATGCACGCGCTCGATCTTTTCGCCTACTCCCAGCAATTCATGTGCCAATTCGTCATCCGGAATGCGGCTGCGGGGGAATCAGGGACGCAATCTTGCCGCCGGGGCCCGGCCCATATCACCGATGACCGGGGCAGAGCCGCATCAGTCCAGGGCCTTGATCCCCGTATTGGAGCAGATTCCCGAGAGGAGCGGTATAGAAAAAATCAATATGCAAACGAGCCCGAAAAACAACTGCCAAGATCGTGCCAGTCCCGGAAATTTGGGTAAAGAGCCTGGTGGAACTAAATTGATGCCTGCTCTCTTTAAAAAACCTTCCGGATCGTAGAACAAATTTGTAATGCTGTTCTGCAAAAAGTACAAATTTGTCCAAATCCACGAGAAAATAATTGCTGACTTACTCCGTCCGTTTTTGTTTGAAGCGTCCGGGGTCAATTCCCAATTTTTGTATTTTATACTGGACGATGCGTTTCGTCGTCCCCAAAATCCGGGCGGCCTGGCTCTGGTTGCCCCACGTTTCCTTCAGGGTGTCAACAATGAGCGCCCGCTCCTGGGCTTCTATCAGGGCGGCCAGTTTGTCACTTTCCTTCCGTTGTCCTTCCGCATGAATATTGAGCAGCAGTGAGGGGGGCAGGTTGCTGCCTTCAATGGCATCGCCGCCCGCCAGCAGCACCGCCCGCTCGATACAATTTTCCAGCTCCCGCACATTGCCCGGCCAGTGGTACGCCAGGAGGGCATCCAAGGCGGAGGTGGATATCCGCTTGACCGTCTTGCCCTGTTCCTGAGTGTACTTCAGGATAAAATGATCGGCCAGCAGAATAATATCATTCCCCCTTTCCCTCAGCGGCGGCAGGTAGACGGGAAAGACATTCAGGCGGTAGTACAGGTCGGCGCGAAATCTTCCCGAGGCCAAGTCCTCCTCCAGATTCCGGTTTGTGGCCGCGATAATCCTCACGTTCACATGGACGGTCCTCGAGGAGCCGAGCGGCTGAAACTGCAACTCCTGCAAGACACGCAGCAATTTAACCTGGGCCGCGGCGGAAAGTTCGCCTACCTCGTCGAGAAAAATAGTGCCGCCGTCTGCTTCTTCAAACCGGCCGCGCCGCTTTTGCAGGGCGCCCGTGAAGGCCCCTTTTTCATGGCCAAAGAGCTCGCTCTCCAGCAGGGTGTCCGGCATGGCGGCGCAATTCACCTGCACCAGGGGCCCGGCGGAGCGTGGACTGTGCATATGAATGGCGCGGGCCACCAACTCTTTGCCTGTACCCGTTTCCCCATGAATCAGCACTGTTGTATTGGAATCGGCTACCTGGTGAATCATGCCAAAGACCTCTTGCATGACCTTGGAAGTGCCGATAATATCCGACGACGGCGGCGTGGTACGACCAATGATCATCCGCAGGCGGCGATTTTCTTCTTCGACGGCCCTCATATGAACGGCCTTGGCAATCAGCTCGGCTACGGCCATCAGCATAGCCAACTCACGTTCCAGACTGGCCACCTGGCCCGCCACCTTGTCGGCCGATAAGACGCCCACGACCTTGGCGTCATAAATGATGGGGACGCACAAAAATGACAATTCCGACCGGTCGAGAAACTTGCGGGCGCCCGTGCGGTCCAGAAAGTGCGCCTCCTGGCCAAGGTTAGCCACCGCCATGGGACGGCCCGTCTGGGCCACTTGGCCCGTAATGCCTTCTCCCGGCAGGTACATGACGTCCAGCCCCATGATGTTGACGTCATGCGCCACGTCAAGCCAGGCCTCGCCGGTGCCGCGGTCCAGAAGCGAGATCATACCGCGTTGCATTCCGAGTCGCAGGCTCATTTCCTTTAGCACCTGTTCCAGTTGATCGCGCAATTCCTGCGGCTGCGCCAGGATCTTGGCAATGGCGTGCAAGGCGGCCAGTTCTTCATATTCGTGGATGCTCAATGGACTATCTCCAATTACCGTATGGTGGGAGCATAAGGTCTTTTTGCCAAGTCGTCAAGGGCAACATTGACTTTTTGCGAGATCATCAAGTTTGGCAAGATAATTGCTGACAACGATAAACTAATTGAAAATCTAATTGTAAAGGAAGAATGGAGCTATCATGGCAAATCAAATTAATGCGGGCGACACTGCCTGGGTACTGGTCTGTTGTTCTTTAGTACTGTTGATGACACCAGCCTTGGCGCTTTTCTACGGGGGCATGGTGCGACGGAAAAACGTTCTTTCCACGCTGACGCTAAGCTACACCTTCATGGCCCTGATCGGGGTGCAATGGGTCTTCTACGGCTATTCTCTGGCTTTCGGCCCGGACATTAACGGCCTCATCGGAGGACTGAATTTTGTGGGTTTCAACGGCGTCGGGGCTCTGCCCGACGGAGCTTACAGCAAGACCATACCCCATGAACTTTTTGCCGCTTTTCAGATGATGTTCGCGGTCATCACGCCGGCGCTGATTACCGGTGCTTTTGTGGAGCGGGTGAAATTCAAGAGCTTTCTTTTGTTCAGTCTGCTTTGGGCCACTTTCGTCTATGATCCCTTGTGTCACTGGGTATGGGGACAGGGGGGGTGGCTGAAGCAGATGGGTGTACTGGATTTTGCCGGGGGAACGGTGGTACATATTGCGGCCGGTTTTTCAGCTTTGGCTTTTGCGCTCGTTATCGGACCGCGGAAAGGGTACGGCAAGTCTCCTATGGAACCGAATAATATCCCGCTGACGGTCCTGGGGGCCGGCCTGTTGTGGGTGGGCTGGTTCGGTTTCAATGCCGGCAGCGCCCTGGCTGCCAACGGGGTGGCGGTGAATGCCCTGGTGACCACCAACACCTCGGCGGCGACAGCCGGTCTGGTCTGGATGATGCTCTCCTGGCTGGATGGCCGGCCCAGCACGCTGGGAATTGCCACCGGGATGGTGGTGGGTCTGGCGGCAGTAACCCCTGCGTGCGGCTACGTAACACCTCTGGTAGCCATGGTTATCGGAGCAGTCGCAGCGCCCCTGTCTTATTATGCCATGCGCTTGCGGGACAAACGGCAATTGGACGAATCTCTGGACGTGTGTGCCTGTCACGGGGTAGCCAGCACGTGGGGCATGATCGCCACCGGTCTTTTTGCCACAATAGTCGTCAACAGTGACGGCGCCAACGGCCTGTTTTTCGGCAATCCCGATCAGATAGGAGTTCAGCTGCTGGCCGTGGTGGTTACCATCGTTTTTAGTTTCGGGGTTACCTATATTTTGGCCAAGTTGCTGCACTGGAGCATCGGGCTGCGGGTTACGCCCATGGAAGAAGAAGTTGGCCTGGATATCAGCTCTCATGGAGAGAGATCCTATTAAGCAGTTTTATTGTATCACGGGGAGATTTTGCCATGCTGAAAAAGATTGAAGCCATTATTCGTGAAGATAAGATCAATGATGTCAAGGACGCCTTGATTGAAATTGGCATCGTTGGTATGAATATGTTTGAAATACGTGGACATGGCCGACAGGGCGGCATTAAACTGGCGGGTCGTTCCGGCACCTACCAGGTAGATATGCTGCCAAAGATCCAAGTCAACATCGTCCTGAGTGAACGCAATCTGGAAACAACGATTGCAACTATCCTCAAGGCCGCCTATACGGGGGAACCAGGCGACGGGCTTATCTTTATCTATCCCGTGGAGGAGATCATTCGCATCCGCACGGGGGAGCGCAGCCAGGACGCTGTGATGTATCCTGGTGATATAGATGAAAGAAAAGGTATCAGCAAGGGTAAAACCTGAAGGTAGTGCCGTGCCAGGCGTCTAACATCCTTGCACAGAGGACCAATAATGCAATGCCGAAACCATTCCGATCGCGATGCCCTGGCGGTATGCCAGAAGCATGAAGACGGCTTCTGCAGGGAATGTTGCGAATGTCTGAATATTGATCATTGCTGTGAATGCATGGACCCCAAATTATACTGCAAATTCAGAAGCCAGTGCATCATCTGGGAGCTATCCCGCGACCGGCGCAAAAGGGACGTCAATTACCTTTGACCCGTCGTACTGATGACATCACCAATAAAAAAACTTTGCCGGCAGGCTTCATAGACAACCTAAAAGAACCGGCTTCGCGTTGACCGCCGAGTTGAAGCCGCCGTTGACTATACAAACAAGAATCGTGTTCACTCGCATCTAATTTGCCGTAAAATCCTGATAATAAAAGAAATGGGCAGAACCCCACCCAGGGAAGTTCTGCCCATGTTATAATCTGGCTCCCCAGCGCGGACTCGAACCACGGACATGGTGGTTAACAGCCACCCGCTCTACCGACTGAGCTACTGGGGAAAAGTCGTTTCGTGCGTTCTATTAATACAAGATTATTGCTTTGTCAATGCTGATGTGCTTAACATGCAAAAGAATTGTATTGTCCGGGGCCATCTGGAAGGAAAGATATTGCAGATCAATTATTTAAGCAATATTTGGATAATCCGGGTGACAGAAACATCAAAACACATTTGGTCGGAGCGGGTCGGTGATTGTAAGAGTTACCAGCGGCACAGTAATTGGCATAGATGCTTATCCCGTGGAAGTGGAAGTTGACCTTTCGCTCGGGCTGCCCCAGTTTTCCATGGTGGGCCTCCCTGACGTAGCGGTCAGGGAAAGCAAGGATCGCATTCGGGCCGCCATTAAAAATTCCGGCTATAAATTCCCGCGCCACCGCGTGACGGTCAACCTGGCCCCGGCCGACATCAAAAAAGAGGGGACGGCCTTTGATCTGCCCATTGCCGTCGCCATCCTGGCGGCGGAGGGCAACATAGATCCGTTGTCTCTGCAACAATATGTTTTTATGGGAGAACTTTCCTTAGACGGAGGCATCAAAGGTGTCCACGGCGTTCTGCCGGTGGCCCTGCAGACGGAAAGGATGGGCAAGAAGGGGATTATTGTCGCGCGGGAAAACGCCGCGGAAGCGGCCTTTGTACAGAGTATCGAGGTCATTGCCGTGGATCGGCTCTCCGATGTGGTGGACTTTCTGGCCGGCCGGCTGGAGATCAAGCCGCTACAGATAGATTTACAGGCGGCATTCCGTCATACCAGCGAATATCCCTTTGATTTCAGTGATATCCGTGGACAGGAACAGGCCCGGCGGGCCTTGGAAGTGGCGGCAGCGGGAGGCCACAACATTATTATGATCGGCCCTCCTGGTTCCGGTAAAACCATGTTAGCCCAGAGATTAGTGACCATCCTGCCGGAACTCTCCCTGCCCGAAGCGATGGAACTCACCAAGATATTTTCCGTGGCCTCCCTTTTGAGCAGGAATGAGGCCGTGCTTCTGAGCCGGCCTTTTCGGTCGCCTCACCACACCATTTCTGATGCGGGGCTGGTAGGCGGCGGCCATATCCCCAAACCGGGGGAGATCAGCCTGGCCCACCACGGAGTCTTGTTTCTCGATGAACTCCCGGAGTTTAGAAAAAATGCCCTCGAGGCGCTGCGTCAGCCCTTGGAAGAGGGTACGGTGACCATCACCCGATCCTCGATGACGGCCACTTATCCGGCCAAGTTCATGCTGGTGGCGGCGATGAATCCCTGCCCATGTGATTACGCAATTTACAGAAACTGAGCGTGATACTGCTAACCCCATCTTTTGTAATAGACAATTCTGGAATTTGACTTCTAAGAAATTCACGCTTCTGCGTGGGTGTCCAGAATGGGAATTCGACCAATGTCTCCACTACCGACTTGATATCTTTCTCAATATTAATTTTATCCTGTAATAGATATGAATCTTCAATCTCAACCAAACTTTGTTTCAAATTATTTAATTCATCGTTTAATTTGTTCACTTTTTGCTCAAGCTCCTCCCTCGGAAAAAGATCCTTGACAAAGAGTTCAAGATATTTTGATTTTTCCTTTTCTTTTGACTTAATTTTTTCCTTAGTTCTTACAGCCTCCCTCTCATTATCTTTAGCATGCGTCTTATTCAGCGCCATTTCCAACATTTTTTTTATATAGTCAACTTCTGTCAATTTTTCACTTAGTAATGACGTAATTGATGTTTCAATGGAATTTTTTGGATAATATGAAGATGAGCAAGCACTTTCATGTATTCGATTCTTAAATAGATAGGATTTTGAACGACAATAATAGTAATCTTTATTATGATTACTTCCCCCAGAGGTTGAATACAGGATAGCACCACATTCACCACACCTCAGAAAACCTGAATAGAGAAATCTCTGACCCTTTTTTGATTTCTTCTTGTGATATTCAACATTTTTTTTGTTGATTATTGTCTGGATTTTATTAAAACTAGCTTCGTCAATTATAGGGTTCTCTATTACCTTTACCCTTATTATTTCATCCAGTTTTCGTTTAACCTTTTTTCTATCCCCCTGTCTTCCATCATTCTTAATACCTTTAACAGAACTTCTCTTTTCCGTATAAGTGCGAAACCCCATATAAATCTCATTTTTAAGCAAATTTGCAATAGTTCTGTGTTGAATACCCGTTAATCGTTCAAGTTCTCTATAATTCTGTATGCCTCCAACAAGGAAAAGTTCAAAAAGATTCTTAACCTCGTCAATCTTGTCATTATAGGAGAACTTCTTACTATCACGATCATAACCGACACCCCGTGGCAACGTAATCGCACTATTTGGGTGTTCACCAGCTTTTCTTTTTATTTCTTTAGCTTCCAACATGCGCTTTTTAATCTGGGTAAGTTCATTACCGCTGATGATAGCCTGGATACCAGCTAAAAGAAAGCCACCTTGCGTTGTGAGGTCAATTATTTGATCGGAAGTGTAAATTAAGGTATTCGTTGTTATAAAATTTTGTAGCAAAGCAAAATCATTGAAATTATCCGGGCGGAAAAGCCTATCGTGATCAGCGACAACGACCCCTTTTATATCATCTCGCTCAATGAGAGATAAAAGTTTTCCCATTTCTGGTGTATGCATCACGGATGTCCCAGAAACATCAATAAGCTTGATTACCTCGACAACCTCCAATTTATACTTAGCAATTGTACGGGCATTGGCTTCTTTCTGCCTTGCCAAGCCGGCACGGTCATCGTTACTCTGTTCTTGTGTCGATACTCTCAGAAATTCGATAGCTTTCATCGTTCATCCCACAGATTTGTCTTGCATAGTTTTTAATAATTATATCGTCATCCCCAAGTAAGGCTTGTTTCAATAAGAAAAGTGTCTTGCTCCTCTCATTGGCAATATGTGAAACAATACTTAATCCTTCCTGAATGATTCTGTCATCGTATTCCATTTTACCATCTCACATTATACAATCAAGTATCTATAATAACAAGGCATTTTAACATATTTATAACTTATTGACTAAATATCCAGTCCAGGTTTAAAGGGCCTTTTTACCCCGACCACTTTTTTGATACTATCCGACCTCGTCATGATCCCGATGGGGAATTTTACTACCAGGTGACGATACCGCTTGTATGATTGACCTGAGTTCGTTAAGTTCAGTCAAAAGCTCTTCAGCTTCATCATGTGATAGGTCCTCGACTTTATCCTTTAATTCAACCTTCAGGTCTTGCATCTGCTTCAATAAACGTCGTGTCGGTGCACTTCTCCGGTTTGTGTCCCCGGTTGATGCACAAGATGATCTAAATAGCTCTTCTAACTCACTCTTCGACATTTTGTCTTTCAATGCTTTCCGGCTGATGGCATCAAAATCTGTATGGCCAATGTTGTTAGCCAGGACGTAACCGAAGGATTGTTTCAATTTGTTTTCCTCGATCGCTTGTCGAATATTTGCTGGGAGCTTTAATAGGCACAGATGGTTCCTGAGGGTGCTGGCTGAGCATTCGGTATCTTCCATAATTGACTTAACAGTTGCGTCAATTTTGTTCTGCTGCCTTGATTGTCTGTCAACATTGTTGAACAACTTGATCATGTCATCGACCTCAAGTTCTGGTCTCAATGAATTAAGGCGTTTGTGGATTTCGATTGCAAAAGGTATTGCTTCATAATCAGAGCGCTTAATGTTTTCGATAATAGGAAAAGCATCGGTGATTGATTCCGCCGGTTTTACCTCCGCACGTATCGTCTTGAGGCCAATTAACTTGCATGCAGCAATTCTCCGATTTCCAAAAACGGTTTTATACCTGTCTCCTTCTCGTTTGACATTGATCACTTGAAGAAGCCCGTTTTCATGGATAGATTTTGCAAGCTGTTTCATGGCCCTGTTATCTGGATTACACCTCCAAGTGTGTTCATTAAAATCGATCTCGCTAATGCGGATGTTCAGGTATTCCGGAGTTGTCGCATCAGCAGGACTTAATGAAGTAGCGGGATCAATTTTTCCTTCTTCGCTTGACTTTAGTGGACTCTTCGGTGAAGTGCTCTGCGGAGTCCGATTCGCTTGTGACTCATTGCTTACCGGCACTCTATGGGTGTTGCTTGGTGCAGGTTGTGTAATCTTATTACTTGTTTGTGAACGCTGTCGATCCATGAACATAATTTTACTACCTCCTATCTGAATTATTTGCTTTATAGAGAGCAAAATGGAGGCCAATAAATTATTTCAACATTTACTGATAGTTACAAATGATGTTTTGGAGGATTATGTAATGGGAAGAGAATTTATCGTAGCGGGAAGAGTTTCAAGCAATTTGGGAAGATAAGAAATTGCGCTATTACTCATCTGTCCCTTGAGTCACTATTTCTGAAAATACATCCATCGGTGTTTTTACTTCATAATTTATTTTTCCTGGATATTCATAATGGTAGTTCTTCTTGAAGTTATCAGGCGATAACTCCTTGTCTCCGATGTGTAAATAATCAATGATCTTTTTTTTAGAACACTTGTAGTTCTGTGCAAGAACGACAATCTCATAAAATCTCAAACGCTTTTCTAAAATATCTTGACCACGTTTCTCTTTTGCTTCATGATGTTTCTTCGATAGCTTCTTATGCAAAATGAATGGATCGCTCTCGCCACGTTTTCGCAAAATTTCCTCTATGGCCTGGGCATCGTTATGCTTTCTAAGCAAATTGATGTCATGATGATCTTCGTCAGAAAAACCGTAGTTTGATAGTCTTCCAAATTGATCATAGTACAGATCGGACTTTTCATCGGCATCACATTCATCCAAATAAGTTATGTCTTCTTCAATGAACTCTAAAGCCTCACCTAATAAATTTTCTGACTCCTTGAGTGTCGTCCGAATAGTCGTTAAAGTATCATACTCTAAATTTTCAATACTTCTTTTAAATTCCTCATGAATGTTGACATCTTTGTATATATTACTAATACCGTTGAGCGTTATACTCTCCAACTTCTTAACGGTTTTTTTAGCCTCTTCCAGAATTTCAACATCGCCAATTATCTTGGGGAATTTTTGGAGCTTGCTGGAATTCAATTTTCTTAGTCGCAGTTTGACGATTTCCAGAATTTCATAGAAATCTTTTTTAATCAGAATCTGGAGCTCTCTAACACTTCCGGGAAAATCATAAAAATATAATAGAAACTTTACTCGTGGATCTAATTTTATACCTAGTTCCTTTACATAATAGTTTAGCAAGCAAATTAGATCACCGGGATATTTCAACGGATTTTGTGTTCGTATCACCTGAGAACTAATACGATCATAAAGGTCTGCCCGAAATTCTCCTTTCTCGATCTTGTCTTCTAAGTCTATGTTCGTAGCGGCAATTATTTTAACATTGGCCTGCTTTGGCTTATGCTCCTCCCCCACTCTTGCATAAGACTTATCATTTAAAAACCGTAGAAACTTTGCTTGATGAAAAAGAGACAAGTCCCCTATCTCATCAAGAAAAACTGTACCATTTTTTACGTTACCTATGATTCCGCCGCTTTCAACTGCCCCGGTGAAAGCACCCTTCTTGATTCCGAAGAAAATACTTTCAAAAAGTTGCTCAGGAATCCCCGCACAATTAGCCGCAATAAACGGTTCTTGTTTCCATTCGCTTTGAAAATGTATATTCTGTGCGATATTTTCCTTACCAGAACCTCTTGGACCTAATATTAAAACAGTATCATCCTTTTCCTGAGCTGCTTTTGTTATTAATTCTCGGAGCCGGTTCATAGAATCTGACACACCAATAATCCGATATTTGTCATACATGCTTTTGGGCGACGCTGATTCAGCCATGAGAATTCTCCTTATTCTAACCATATGATATCAGTTTTATTGGTAAGTGAAAATATAATGTTTTGTCGAGGATGAATAGTGCGTTTATAGTATTGCCGGGGGCAACGCCATAAACCATATATTCTATTTTAAAGGAGATTATATGATAAGAAAAAGGAAATACAAGAGTTATCCTGCGTTGTTCGTATCAGAGCAGAGGGAAAATGAAAAGTACGACGCCCCGGAAAAGTCAACGCAACATAGCAAAAGGGCCAAGGGCAACGATGGCCTTAAATTCTCTGCCAAGGCGAGAAAAACTAAGAAAACGTGACCTATCTCCTGGTGGTTGATCTATTCATTCTGCTTAAAACCAAAAAGGGGCAAAATCCTTACGTTTAAACGCCCTATCCCTGCACTCAAACCACCCTGTTGAGCCGTCAAAACACCCCCGAAATATTCACCATGTACTAACTACGGCAAAATCAGTCCACGAAGGGAAATCCAGCTTTTTCCGTCAAATCCTGAAATTATTAGCCTGAAGATTGGCGGTATTTCGGCAAATTAATTGATCCGGGATGACGGTCTAAGCACTCGAAATAACAGGACTAAAAAAGTGATTTAAGAAAATGTATGAAATCGTAAAAATACTGTGTTTTAAGGTATTGTCGGCTATTTCAGTATGCGGAGCGGTTGGATACGGTGCTATGCTTAGGAACTTCACTAATGCTTTTGCTCATCGGCTAAATTCACATGCTTCGATTCGTAAGGTGGAAAAAGCACATACAAAAGGCATCACCATCTCTACACGCTTCTATATATAGCTTGATCGGGTGAGATGTAATGCCTGGCCGATTTGTTGCGGAACAGGTGACCGATATGAAAAGTAATATCCATTGAATATATTTTCTTGATTTATTCATTACTTGCGCTTATAAAGCTAAAATTCAGATGATCCCTCTAAAATTTATATTCTAAGATATAGAGGAAGAAGTTGTGAAAAGAAAGTCAATTATCTTTCTTAGTTTAGTCTTGTTATCCTTTATTGTTCTCGGGCATATCGTTGAGGCTAGGGGCAGAAGTTCGGGGGGAAGCGTCAGCGTTCGTGGCCATACTCGAAAAGATGGTACATATGTTGCGCCACATATGCGTTCAGCGCCTGACGGCAATTTTTATAATAATTGGAGTACTAAAGGTAATATAAATCCTTATACTGGTGCAGAAGGGACGAGAGTAACTCCACCGAATTCATATAAAAATTCTGATGGGGTGATGTCACCGTCAGAAACTATAAATTATAATACAGAATCAGGTGGTAATCTCAATGAAACCAGTAGCTCCAATTATCTTGATAAAAGTAAGAGAGGAGATATTGAGAGAGCTCGATATTGGAAAGATAAAGGTTATGACTTTGATCCAAATCGTATGAGTTCTTACTCGATGGACAATAAAGTGAAAGATATTGAGAGAGCTCGATATTGGAAAGATAAAGGTTATGACTTTGATCCAAATCGTATGACCTCCTACTCGATGGATCAAGAAGCGAGGAGGAATATTAATCCGAAGTAAAGATTGTGATGATAAATATATTTAGCCGATAATGCTCGTGTCACAACAGACGAGGTAACGTATGCAAACAATATCAGATTTTATCTGTGATTCCGGTTCTGGTCGGGGCAATATAACAGTCAGCACCAGTGTATACAATCTCGAAGTTATCCGCTCAGCTTCTTATCAATTTACAGGAAGCTACCATGTCCTAATAACGCCGAATACTGACAATTCAGTGACAGTTATCTTTGAGGCGAAGGACAAAGCCAAAGATGTCAGTGAAGACCTAAAAGATTTTGTAAACACTCTCATAGACCATCAGGTCAGACTACAGCTCGATAAGGCAGATGGCAAGATACGTGACTTGATTGTCGCCCATGCCTTTTCACCTCTTGACCTCAATAAGGAAATAGGATCTCTGTGAGCGACCAACAACAGCAATTACTTCCTTTCCAGTTCTCTCGCTTTGATAGCGATGACTACTTACTCGTCAATGAAAGCGGCGAATACATATTCCTCAGCAGGGACGATTTCCACAAGTTTATAAATGGCGACTTGACTCATGATTCTCCCTCTTACTACGACCTAAAGAGCCGACATTTCCTTAATACGGAACATCTACCTGAAACTCTGGAACTTATTTCGGCTAAGTACAGAACTCGGAAGAAATTTATCTCCGATTTCACAAGCCTTCATATGATGGTTATCACTCTTAAGTGCTGTAATGATTGTTCATACTGTCAGGTCAGCGCCGAAGGGGACGATGCGAAGGGCTTCGACATGTCACCCGAAGTGGCTCGCCGTGTTGTTGACTATATCTTCAAATCTCCTTCCCCTTTGATAAAAATAGAGTTTCAGGGCGGTGAGCCTACCCTTAACTGGGAGACGCTTAAAGAGACTGTCCTTTATGCAAAGAAGGTTAACAAGAAATACCAGAAGCATCTTGATTTCGTCGTCTGTACCAACCTCGTAAAGGTTGACAGGCAGCAGCTAATGTTCTTTAAAGAACATAGCATACATATATCTACCTCTCTTGATGGCCCCCGTGACCTTCACGACAAGAACCGGATACTGAGAAGCGGTGGCGGTACCTACGATACTGTTATCAAGAACCTTCACAATGCCTTCGACATCCTTCTTCGTGGCCAGGTGAATGCCCTCATGACAACCACTATAGATAATATCGACCACTTGCAGGAGGTTATCGCTGAGTATGTCCAGCTTGGCTTCAATGGGATATTCATCAGGTCACTCAATCCTTATGGATTAGCTGCCAAAAACTCGGAGCACATAGTGTATACGGTAGAACATTTTGTCGAGAATTTTGAAAAAGCGCTTAATTTCATTATCCAACTTAATCTTAACGGCACAAGGTTCGTAGAGTTCTACACGAACCTTCTGCTTACCCGTATCCTGACACCCTTTTCCACAGGGTTTGTCGATCTCCAGTCTCCATCAGGTGCTGGCATTTCAGGCGCGATTTATGACTACAATGGAGATGTTTTCCCCGCCGATGAAGCGCGTATGCTCGCCAGAATGGGCAACCGCCGTTTCTGCCTTGGAAATGTTTTCAAAGATTCCTATGAAAGCATTTTTGGGGGGAATCTACTCCGCGAGATTGTCAGAAAGTCATGCGTTGAGGTCATGCCTTATTGCAGCTCTTGCGTTTACCGCACCTACTGCGGTTCCGACCCTGTACGCAACTATCTTGAGACAGGCGACCTTATTGGCAAACGTCCGGACAACGATTTCTGCAAGAAAAACAAGCTAATCTTCGATATGCTGTTTAAGAAACTGAAGCACAACGATCTTGCTGAAATGGATGTATTCTGGTCATGGATTTCTTGCCGGAGTTTAAAGGAAGTGCGCGGTGAAGAAGCATGAAACAATTTAAAGGGATAGCCGAGAACATAGAGACTCCAATTCTTGGATTGGTGACACGCAACCCGCTATCACTGTCGAGGTTTAAAAGCGTGCTTGTCACTGACGAAATCTCGTTATTGTCAAGGGGTTTTGCAGGACTCATAGCGAAAGATTTTGGTAAGAATAATAGCTCGTTACCAAAAGCCAAAGTTACTGAAGAAGTTACAGACAAACTGGAGGAGGGGGATTGTGTTCTTATTGATACCGACGGCACCATAACTGTTGTCTGGGGGAAAAAAGCCCCAATGAATCCGCTCCTTCTGACAGAGGTGTGTGATTGCCGTTGTCTTATGTGTCCACAACCACCGAAAGCACACGATAGAACTCTAACGGAGACAAGCAAGAGAATTCTTAATCTTGTCAAAATCGAAAGCAATCAAACTATATGTTTGACTGGTGGTGAACCTACCCTACTGCAAGAAGATTTCTTCGACATCCTTGGGGTGATCAACAAAAAACATCCGAAATCAACCGTTATGCTTCTCACAAACGGCAAGTCATTCGCCAACTTTGAATTCACAAAACGTTTTATATCCGCAAGACCACAGGATTTTCTTACCTGTGTTTCTTTACACAGCGATGTAGACGAGATACATGACCGGATTGTAGGCGTAAAAGACAGTTTTTATAAAACAGCAATGGGCCTCCAGAACCTTGCCCGTTTCCGGGAGAGGATTGAAATCCGCGTAGTTGTCAGCAGTATTAACGCTCACCGCCTTGAATCCATTGCAACCTTCATTTACCGGAACTTTCCCTTCATCAAACACTGCGCCTTCATGGGGATGGAGATAACCGGACTTGCTCGCGATAATTATGGAACTGTTTGGATTGACCCATATGAATACCGCGACGAGCTTTCACGGGCGATTAAAGTGTTGAGCCGTGCGGACGTGAACGTTTCTATCTATAACATCCCGCTATGCCTCGTTGAACCGAAGTCACGGAGTTTCGCAAGGCAGTCAATTTCTGGATGGAAAAATGATTACCTCTCAATATGTGATGGGTGCTCAGTTAAATCAAGATGCTGTGGTATTTTCACAACCTCCGGATTGCATCAAAGTCTTTACATTTTCCCGCAATAACATTGAGGGTACGAGAGGGGGCAAATCTGGCGAACGGTGATGGTTTCAGTTTTATGGGGTTAATTTGATTGCATTTGATAATAAATGAAAATAGTTCTTGCTTTTTGAAATTATCAAGAGTATGCTATCATTTACCATAAATGGTTTTTATAAATATCAAGCCTTAAAGCTGGCTATTTGAAGATAATGGAGGTTATTGTATGAAAGGTCTGTTCAGTAAGGTAATGGTCGTTATTGCAGGCGCTGTCGCTCTTTTCGGCTTCTCGGTAGCCAATGTAAAGGCATCAGTATCGGATATTAGTGGCAAATCAGCACTTTATCTGGAGCACGGAAAGTACATTAGCAGTGACATAGCTAACGCAAGTTGGCATTCGAGTCACGCGAGCCATGAGAGCCATGCGAGCCATGCGAGCCATGTTTCACACGGCTCGGGGTATTAGAAAGACCAGAACATTCGCTTTTGTTTACATCTATAGTAACAGTCGAAGGCTCCTGTCCGCAAGATGGGGGCCTTTTGTGTTTCATGGAGCTTGATTAGCTTAGAACCCTGACAATTAGAGAAAACTTTTTAAAATACGCATTCACTCAGAAGGATAAAATGAAAGTCTTCGTTACAGTCCTAGCTATTGCGGTATTAATATTAACGGCTTATTCTGCACAGGCAAGCTCAGTTGATGTATCCGGATATACCGATAAGGGCGTTTACGTGCATGGTGATTTGGACATAAACTCTGATGGCTCTGTAGATGGGTATGTGTACACAGATCACGGAAAATCAATTCATGTGGAGGGAGAAATAGAGAGTGGCGGCACTGTGGAGATTGACAACGATAGCTGGGGCGGTGGAGGTTATGACCTTGACATAGATTGATCAATATTTCCATAGGAGGTGGTTATGCTTAAAAGAAGAATTACTATCATTTTTTTGGTTTTAATTTTTATTGCTTCCTCTGCTCTCGCTGCTGATTTTTGGGCTTCAAAGAACTCTAAAATATATCATTATCCCACGTGCAAATGGGCACAAAAAATTAACTCTCAAAACTTGGTAAAATTTGTGACTCCGGAAGATGCCATAAAAGCCGGTTACCGTGCATGCAAAGTGTGCAAGCCACCAGAAAGTTCAAAAGCAGATCTTGTGAACGGAAAGGTGACATTTGCTAAACTGAAAATAGGTGGCGAGGTTGAACGAAGTGGCTGTTGTTCATGGCATAGCGGTGTGTGCGGATGCCAAGGTGGTCGCGCTCTCTGCTGTGATGGAACCCTGAGTCCATCATGTGGCTGTGATTAGCAAATTAATTCTCCTGGGTAAACCCCCGGCTCTGCCGGGGGGACTCCCAGACTTTGAGGGGCCAGCAATCGTAATACCTCCGGCTCTGCCGGAGGATACTTATTGGATTCCATTGTTTTCCAGATGAATAGTCAATTTCAGGTAATACATAAAAGTTTGTGGGTCTCTGATAAAGTCAGCTCTGACGGATATGAGTAAAAAATTAGTTATAAATTGCTTTAACCAAGATTTTTAAGATAATGCATATTTTCTTAAAAACCGATTAACAAGGTTCTTACTGATGTATGCGGACCCATATAGACAATGTTAGCCAGCACTATTTAGATCAAGAGGTAATATGAAGGACCTAACCCCACAGGCGTCGCTGACATTTTTTGAGCGGAACCTTCCAGACTATTTGTCAACAGATGATAAAATTAATGGTCTAATAGTAAATTTGAAGGATTGCCTAAAAAAAGAAGGGGCTGCCGACTTCCATTCGAATGTGCTAAAGAGCGGTAAAAACTTAATTAAGCACATAATATTGAAATCTATTGAATTCTTGAGCGATGAAAGCGACTCGCCTAAGAACCGATCTATAAAAAATATTAGCGCATACATTGATACATTTACCGCATTTGAGGAGATGCTTTTTGGTCTAAAGCCAACATACAGAGATCATACACTTCACTCTCTTTGGGTCTATTTGTTTGGTCATGAATTCATAATGTGTATGGGTGGTTACGACGCCATTAAAATAGCGGGGCAAGTTAACATTACCTATATAAGGGGCGGCGAACCTCTTTTTGTTTTAGGCACAAGGCCAATTTCAGTTAATAGAGCACACCTTGAAGCAATGTGGGGAATGATTTCCATTCTTCATGACCTCGGATATCCCGTTGAAGCTTTCAGCAACAGACCACATGAAGTGTTCGGGCGGATACTTGAGCCATTTGCGATAGATTTCGGCTCTATTTTGCAGCTAGATATTGGCTCCCGTATTACTCTTTTACATCAAAGTCTTTGCGATTTACTTTCGACTATGTACAGACCTGAAGGTTTAACAGCTGAGGAAACCAAATATTTTGAAAAGGAGGCGGACGAAAGGGCTTCAAACGGCTTATTATATGTTGTTAGGGAACCAACTACTACTAAGGCTGAAGCAATAGAGATGGAATTCAGAATCGCTTCCGTGGATAAAACACATTCTGCTTGGAGTGCAATATTTGCGTTTAAGAATATCGCTTATTTGCACGAAAGTGACTATCATGGTGGTGGAAACCGTGATTATTTAAAGTTGTTGACCAAGAGAGATATTCTATATTCCATAGTGCATCATACTTCTGAGGAACCAAAGGATGAAGCGGTAAATCGTTTTCAGCTAATCTTACTTTTGATGGATGATATTGAGGAAACGATAAGATATAGTCGAGGCGGCACGGAGAGAGGAATGGTATCAGATTACTGCGATGTGAAATGGGAAGTGAGTAAAACCGAAACGACAATTGCGTTAGACTACACAGGGTATAATTTGGAAGCCCAATCCAAATATAAGGAAATGGAAAACAAATACAAGGCCCAGATATCTAGAACTAATAACGATTCAGTATATGGATATATAATTAAGATTAGATTCATAGATGGGAAAAATCACTTTCAAAAAGATTTGAAACTATTTTTTTCTAAAGAGAAAGAAGGGATGGAAGACTCGGAAGCCATCCCCTCACTTGCCATCCCCGATAGTGTGGGAGCAACAGAATGATTAATCTTCCCATAGACGACATTATAAAGGCTGATATTGATGAATTAGCCATCAACAAAACTACAGAAACAAAGACACTGGAGTACAAAGAAGATATGCCTGGCGGCACCGATGGACAAATTAAAGAATTCCTGGCTGATGTTTCATCATTTGCCAATGCAGCGGGAGGAGATATTATCTATGGAGTAAAGGAGGAGAGAGACGGAGAAAATAGGAAGACTGGCAAGCCGGAGGCAGTTGTCGGCATTGAAAATATAACTGGTGATGGGGCTAAATTGAGATTTGAAAACATCATCAGAGATGGGTTGTCACCACGACTTAAGGTTCAGATTAAATGCATAGATGGATTTCCAAAAGGTCCGGTAATTATTCTCCGTATACCACAAAGTTTCTCCGCACCGCACATGATAGGTAAAGGCGACTCCCGGTTTTATTCCCGAAACTCTGCGGGGAAATATCCCCTTGATGTGGGAGAAATACGGTCAGTTTTTCTCGCATCGGAAGCGCTGCCTGAAAAGATTAAGCGGTTTCGTGAGCAAAGGCTTGCTGAAATTACAGCCGATCAAACCCCCGTCCAACTGTTATCAAGACTGCGGTTTGTACTGCATGTAATTCCCGTTTCTGCATTTCTGTATGGGGCGAATAACCCTGAAGTAGTGTTCTCTGTGGATGTCAAGAATAGAGTCCAGCAAGCGGCATCGGAATCTCATTTTCGTAACAACATTGATGGTTATATCGGTTACTATGGGGAAATAAATGGGAAATGTGAATCTTATTTGCAAATCTATAGAAGTGGTATAATTGAATATGTCAATTGCAATCAGCTCACCTCGAAACAGTCGTCTGATTATATTCCAAGTGTCGCTTATGAGCGTGAAATAATTCGGAAGGTTGAAAAATATCTTGAGTTGATGAAGTATTTGAATATAGAAACCCCAATTTTAATCATGATAAGTCTTTTGGCTGTTAAGGGAGTCAAAATGGGTATGTCCAACATTTATTCGTATGATTCGAGTGAATGTATTGACAGAGATTCGATTATCCTTCCTGACATATTATTGGAAGATTATGCCGTCAAGGCAGAGACTGTCTTAAAAACAGCTTTTGATGCAATTTGGCAGGCATGTGGCTTTGACTGTTCTCGAAACTATGATGAACAAGGTAACTGGAGGCCTCATACGGATAGATAACAACGGATGGTGGTAGGGATAGGGTTAACTTTTTGTCAAATCGAATGTTTCAAACGGTATCCTGCACCCTTGTTAGATCATGGGGATTAAGGATTTTGAGATAGCGCACAAAATCAAATGTCCGTGGAAAAACGAGTATTTTTAAGAAATCGTGTATTTTCTTAAAGATCGGGATTTCGCTAATTGAACGAGGCTCTACCAAGCTTAGCAATTTTTAAAACTTCCTTAACCAGATCAATATTAATATCTCTCCCTGTAAGGGATGAATAGGAATTTACCAGACCTAAAAGACCTATCAATTCTCCGACATTAGATTTGACGTGCCGTGCAATATAATTAGAGATTTTATTGGACATGGGAATGTTACTTTCTTGTATTAGATTCTTGACAATGGCAAGCCTCGTTTCTATTTCCGGCGGCTGAATATCGATGATCAAACCACGTTCATATCTGGCACGCAATCGTCTTTCCAGTTTAGCTATATCTTTCGGAAATTTGTCACTGGCTATAACAATTTGTTTTTCTGAATCCTGTAACATATTGAATACATGGAAAAACTCTTCCTTGGTTTTTTCCTTTCCAGCCAAAATATGGAGGCCGTCGAAAAGCAGAAAGTCGATATTGTCATATTTTTCTCTGAACTTTTTCATAAGGTCATAGCGAATGGCGTAAATCAGCTCATCCATAAATTCCTCGCCTGAAATATACTGAATATTTAACTCGGGATGGACTGATGCAGTGAGTAGCCTAATGGCGTGCAGCAAATGAGTTTTCCCAAGGCCGTAGCCGCCATATATGAACAGAGGGTTATATTTTTCAGCGGGTTGCTCGGCTACTGCAAGGGAAGCAGCATGGGCAAGCTGATTAGAAGGTCCGACAACAAACCGATCAAATGTATACTTATTCAAAGATGTCATCTTGTAACTACCTAAATTTTAATAGGATAACTGGAATATCTCAAATTCAATTCAGAAAACCGATTCTGTTATGTCCACGGTGAGCATCCTTTATCCGTGATTCTTCAAGAAGGGCCTTGATCATCGCTTCTGGAGTAATATCGACTCCCGGTAGAATAGCATATCGGTCTTTGACAATCCGGAAATCACCCGGTGCCAGGTCTTTGATACCACGTAGGTCATTTTCCGATGTTTGCTTTAACTGCTCTTTTGCAATCCTTGATAAGAGCTTTCGGAAGAAAATGACATTTCCCTCCGGTGTCAGATAATTGAACTGAAACTTGTGGTTGAATCTACGTAAAGAGGCATTGTCAAGGCCGGTCATCCGGTTAGTCGTGCAAATCAGTATTCCATTATATCTTTCCATCTGGGTCAGAAATTCATTGGTGGCGCTTATTTCCCAAGACCGTTGGGCCATGTCTCGATTGAAAAGAAATGTGTCTGCTTCATCAAATACCAATACTGCTTGGTCACGTTCCGCTTCATCAAATGCCTTTTTAAGGTTCTTTTCTGTCTGGCCAACATAGCAATCTACGATGTCACTGGCTCGTTTACAGATGATTTCCCGATTCAGATCATGAGCAATATATCTGGCAAGCTCGCTTTTGCCTGTCCCTGGAGGGCCATAAAACAACAGATTCATATTCCGGTTTTCTGACAATTTTGTTTTCCTCAGATATTCATCGAAAGCGTGGAGATCCCTCATAAGCAATTTGAGATCACCTTTTATATTCAGGCCGTCGAGAGAATAATCCTTTTCGATGGGATTCTTTTTCTTCTTTTTTCCCCCTCCCCGCAAAAGCCTTTCATGGGCGTCAATGGCCAGAATGACGGCATTGCTGAAATCTTCTTTTGATTTCAGTTTCATTTCCTTGGCCTTCCTGACCGCAAGATCAATGACACCGGCGCTTACCTCATACTGTTTAGCGAAAGTCTCTATTTGTAGTTGATTGAAAAAACGCACTGCCCTGTTCTTTTCCAGAATTCGTTGCCAAACCCTGATCCTCTGTTGCCTGTTCAAGTTTTGAAAATGGAGGCTGTACGAAAAGCGTCTAAGAACGGATTCCTCGATACTGTCAAGGTCATTGGTAATCCAGATCATTCTTGTTCCCGGCTCTTCCAATATCTTATTCAGCCACCCTTTATCTTGGGTCTCACCACGTTTAAACCAAGAATTCTGAGTATTGATAACGTTATCCGCTTCATCGACAATAATCAGCGATCCGTCGCCTTTGTTTGTCATTTGCAGACAGGCAACAATAGCGTTGCGGCGGTTCAAGACCTGATTTGTTTCATCTTGAACAATTTGGTACGTGGGAACTTTCATGCTCTGAGCCAATCCATAGGCATAAGAGGTCTTTCCTGTACCAGGATTGCCGTAAAGAAGAATATGCGTGGATGTTACCGTTTTGTCCTTTAGTAGCTTGATTATCTGAGCAGTCTCCTTTGGGTCAACGTAATGATACTCCAACGGGATGGATTGCTTCGGTATTCCGGCATAAAACTTCTTCGTCAACTTTTCAGATGCAGGATTCTCCAGATAATTCAAGAAATCACTCTGACAATCAATGCCATACATGCTGTTTGTTAAGATTTCCAATTTACTCAGTGTGCCCGACAACGCAGCGGTTAACTCACTGTAATTGATATCCAGAACAGCCAGTAATTGACGGCGGCGGGAAATAGTATGTAATTTCAGATGATCTATAAAGAGATCGTTCGCTCTTTCCCACCTGTTGGAGCAAATGAAAAAGAACCAGCATAACTTCTTTTCAGGCTCAGTCAGTTGAAATATTCGGCACATGGCCTCCATAGCCTTTTCCATCTCACTTTGACCTCGATATGAGAGGCAATTGTATTTAACTTCAAGTGAGGTCACACAAAAATCTATGACCTTCTGTATTTTTCTTTGGGGAAGTTTTTCCATCATATCACCGGAATTCCTTGGATAACTATCCGGCTCAGTCATGCACTCCAAAATTTCTTCACTGAGTGCGGCCTTCTCGTTCTGAGGCATCTGCTGAATTATGAATTGAACTATTGCCTTGCTTTCCTCTGGTATCAGCCAGTGAATAAATTTGAGCGTCTCAAAATCAAGTTTTGAAAGAAAAGGTCTCAGTCTGAACAGATAGGCTATGGATTGCCTAAAAACAAAAGCCTCATTCTTGTCGATGCCAAATGCATGGCTGGTATGGTTTAAGCTCGTTGTACTCTGGTACTTGCGATGTCGTGTTGTCATTTTCAAGTCTTCCTTTATGATTTTATAGAGTATGGTCCGATAACATCAATCTCACCGTTAAAATAGTTATCTGCGTCACCGATCACTTCCAAATTATTGATCTTGAAAAGGATAGTGGCGGCAGTCGTTCTCTTCAAAGCTTTGCTAGAGTTGCGAAGAGCCTGAAGGACTTTCCTGAGCCCTGTCGTGGAGCAGTCATTTTCAGATGCTTGCAGCGACCGGAGTTTGATCAACCTTCTCTCACTCTCATTCTGATATGCCTGATTACCCGTCCATGTTTTCGTTGACTGATCATGGTTTTGAAAATGATTTGTGTGAAAGGCGATAGTTTTTTTAACGAGAACCCAGTTCGTTTGCGAATTTGGAGATAGGTACCCGAAGGCAATGGGGCAAAGTTGAGCTGACCAAATGGATTTGTTGTCTATCACAAACCAGTGGTTTGGTAGGGTGCTGTGATGGGATCGCAATAAGCGCTTCACAGCCGGAATTCCATTCTGTTCCAGCATCAGCCGGGAGAGAACGGTCTTTGGAACTCGGCAGCGCAATGATCCACGGATACGTGCTTTCTGTTGCTTGTTCATTTTGATTGAGTTTCCGGTGAAAGCAAACGACGGAGTCGCCCCAGCCGAACTACCGAATAATTGAAATGGATGGGAAACCGATAGGAAATCCTTGTTTCCTTGCTCGCTCTTAAGAAGCACTCGGGCAAAGCAGAGCGGGAACCGGAATTTGTCATCTTCCTCATTGTGGGCGAGTATAGTCTCACTTCCAAAACGGCAGGCAATGCTTGAACACCCAAATACCTCCTCATCAACCTCACCAAGCAGCAAGCCAAATAATGTAGGAAATGTGGTGTGAATCTGCCCCTCATGATCATTGACGCCTTGGACCATACCGGAAAGCTCTTCAACCAGGTCCGGGAAGTGCTCTAAAAAGTAACCTAAAAGTGGTTCATGCTCCTTATTCCAAGTATCGTTCAGCCACTTAATGTAAGGGTATTTCTCAAGAAACTCACTGCCATCCGGCTCATCCGATAGGCTTTGTATTCTGGAAATCCAGTATTTCCCAAGTTGATATCCGATTTCAAAGTTCGTACCCTCAAATGTTAACCAATTGTTGTCAGACATTTTGCCTCCCTATTTTTCTTCCACCGACCAACGACCGGCCAGCAAGTTTTGCCTTTTCGAGCTTTTTAAAAGTCACGCTCATGCTCCATTACCTATCTTTCAAATATAGAATACCATCCGACCATTCCATATCGCGGTACGATTTCTACTTTTGGCATTGACGATAAGAAATCCCTCCCTTATACTGACTTTTAGATCCCGGTATTTTGATGCGCGGCGAAACAATATGTAACAAGCCCTCTTCAATACCGTTATTATTAACTTTATTATATCAATAAATAGATTGAAATACAACATGTTATAATGATATCATTCCATGATACAGAACGTTTTAATTTATCGGGGAGGTGATTACATGGCAGGAAAAATAAACAGCTACAGAACATACGGCGAGAAGCTTATTAGCCTCTTTGCGAGGCTCCTGTTCTCCGGGCAGAGTTATTCGCTGACAGAACTGTCCAAAATGTTGCATTGCTCCAAACAGACGGTCATGAGGCTTGTCAACGATATTCGCATGGCCTACGGTGTGGACATTGAGGAAAACATGAAAGGGAATAAAAAATATTATCGCATTGTGAAGCAAGGGAAAGCAGCGCCAGTGCTTCCCATCACCATGTCGGAACTCACAGCGTTACAGATGTGCAAGACCTTTACGGAACACCTGCTTGGTGATCCCCTCTATGATGAAGCTACACGTGCTTTGGACAAAACCGTTCCTTTGGTCTCAGGGGATGGGAAATCGCCGTCTCGCCATTTTGCATCCTTCTGCACGGGAACGATTGATTATACCCCCCACCAGGATAAAATAAGGACACTGATAGACGCAATGAACGCAAAGAAAGTATGCCGGATAACCTATCAGGCGGTCATGCAGAAGAAAGCAAAAACGTACCATGTGAAGCCCCTTAAAATCTTTTCTTACCGGGATACCGTCTATCTCCATGCAAGATTGGCCAAGGAACCAGGCAAAGCATACAGTGAGCCTGATTTCGACCCCATTCTCGCTATTCATCGGTTTAAAAAGGTGGAAATGACGGAACGTGCTTTTGAGTTTCCGGAGGACTACAAATTTGATGATGCTTTTGACAGAAATTTCGGTTTCATGAAGGATGATTGTTTCGATGCGATGGCTGAATTCACTGGCTGGGCAGCCGACTACGTGGCGGAAAGGACCTGGAGCCCCGATCAGAAAATTACCAAGATAGGCGACGATAAAATATCAATGACATTATCCGTGTCGTCAAGCGTGGAGTTCATTGCTTGGATACTGTCATTTGGAGGGCAAGCGAAAGTAATTGAACCGGAATGGCTGGTAGAGGAAACCGTACAGACAATAAAAGAGACCGCGTCATTATATGCGTAGATTTGTCGTGACTGCTTACCGTATGCATCTATAAGCCGGTTATTATTTGCATTTACGCCTTATAAGTGATATTTTCAAAAGTGTTAGTGATTTCTGGTTTGTAATATATCAAGCATTTTCAGGTAAGCACGGTTATCAACGCAGCATTTTCAATGGGAGGGGGTAGATTATGGCAAACAATGATTTTAGAATACAACTGGAAAAATTACTGAAAGAGCTACTTTTGTTTCTGCGAGAAAAAAGCAACCCCATCGTGACGCGGATTAAAACACTGTCTCTGGAACGGGAAAAGGAACTACTGGAAAGAATCGAGATGCTTCAAGCTGATCTTATAAACGACGAGAAAGAATTCGATGAGACAATCGACAATCTCGAAACAATGGTCAAAGAAATGGATCAGACCAACAAAGCGACAATCAAGTTGAAGAACAAATTAGGCGTTATCAGAAAAAAAGTGAAAGAGAATTCGGTAAAAGTTCGCGGTAAGGCAATCAGTGCTGGTATTTGGAAAGCGAAACATGACAACCTAATTGAAGTATTGGGTGATATATACGAAATATGCGAGACCAGTAGGTCTGAAAACATTGATTATTTGAAATCAAAGATAAAGAAAATCAGTAAGGAGTTTGTCGTCAGCAAGTAATGTCGAATTCCAGGATATCGGTGAGGCTGTTACAAATAGTTATCGTAACACAAATGAGGTATGATTTGATTGATGGACTCGGCAGACAGGAAATTTAGAGCTTGTTTTGTGGGCGTTGGTGATAAAGTGGTGGAGATCAGCAAGCCTGTCTTGACAGAATTCAACAGCCTCATCGGTTATTATCAAAAGTGTCGTGACGATGATTCCTCCTTTGCAGTAGAAGAAAGTAACGAATATCCCCGGCTAATGGTGTTGTCATTAAATGAACAGCAGGATAGCCACGTACAAGATATTCCCCGCCAAGACCTGATCTTTCTTGTTGGTACTCAGCAAGACCCATTATTTTGGACAACCAGAGAGAAATTGATTACCGGAAACAGGTGCTCTTTCCTTTTCACGGTGGTTTTACATGGGACTGGTAATGTCGGCTGGAGTGGTCAGCCCTTAGTCAGTGAATCAATAATTTTCTTGAAGGAAAGTGGCAGTGAAAAACGCATTATCAAATTTGTAAAAGACATGAGCCGCGTCTGGATGTTCCCACACCTTCTTTCCTGTGACTTTTCCGATATGCACCATGCCTTATCAGCTACCTCCGGGGCATATCTGTCTTTTGAGAGTCAAACGGCAGATTGCCTGCCTGCCTTCCGCCAATTCTTATCAAACAATCTTGAAACCATTCAACGGGCATCTGGCATTTTTTACATCGTTTCCTCGAATTTAGGAAACGACTTTTCAATTTCCAAGCATCTTCAGCCGGTCATTGACGAAATCGGAAAGGTGGCCACCGGTGAATGCACTGTTGTTGGTTGCGATTCGCTGTATGCGGAAGAAGAAGCTTCTTTCAGTGCGACCATGATTTGCGGTAAAAAGTGACGGGAATCTGCCGATTATTATTTTTACGTTTACTATGATTATCTTAAATATCCGGATTTTATGGTAATCTGATGATCGAATGACCATCTGGAGGGATTGAATGATGCGCTATCTCGGCCATGTTGAAAAAAACATGATGGCGGGATTATACTTAAAAGCTATGGTCAGGAGATAATAACTGGCGATGACGATCAACTTTCATTTGAGGCCATTGAGATTGAGGGAGCAATCGTACTCGCAAAAGCACCCGTCGATAGAAAGCGTATATGCAATGGACCTCTACAAGATGATGTTTGAGCCCTACGAAAAAGTGATGTTTGAGTTTAGAGATTGAGGAAGCTAATAATGGCGAACCTGCCGAGTAAGGCGCATGCTGACGTTGTCCGGGTAGCAACGGTTGCCGTTGCTACAGACGGAAATTATGACAACCAAAGCAGGCTCGCACTCATGCGCAAGGTGGTACGAAAAGCTGCGGGAATTGCCGACGTACTCATCTTCCCTGCGGGCTACTGCACGACAAAAGGCCGACCATCAACCCGTATCGAATCATTTGCTGAACAGACGCAAGAAATGATCACATCGGCGCAACACGAGATCATCGTTTGCTTCGGGATAGACGGAAGGGGAACCAGGGATCAGGTAAAGGATCAGACAGCAGTTGCGATTGGCTCTATCGGCATAATTGCCGCGGCCAGGAAGTTTCAGCCCACAGAGGACGAAGATGGTTTTATTGATGTCGCTCCCGGCCCGTTTATTGGCGAGGGCCAGTACCCAAGGATTTTTGAGATAAGTGGAAAGCGAGTGTTTCTTGCCGTATGTTACGACAGCTATGGAATCAGGCAGAGATCCTTGGAAAACCCGGATATAGACATGGTCTTCAACCTCGTGCACAAGTTCAATCCAAGGCCAGAACCGTGCTCCTGCACCCAATACTTCGCAATGTATGGATTTGCCGGCGCTTCAAGGGAATGGGGTTGCCCAACATTTGGCTCAGCAGTTTTCTTCAATAGACCAATCCCCCCGAGATGGCCCACTGGTGTGCTCTGGAATCAAGGTGCAAAGGAAATCAAATCGTGGAAATATTCAGACAATCCCTTGAATCCTTTGCAAGAATTCGAGGCTGAAAACGAAACAGAGATGTCACTTGTGAGAGTTTATCACCAGTAAAAAATATCGATGGTAAGGGGTAATTTGCAGTGCCCTCACGATATCACGAATGAAGGAGAAATAAGATGCCAAGCTACCAAGGTGAGTTGGCCCTTTGCCGCCTTTGGCGATCAGGAACTATTTCCCAATTTGACAGCCAAGGTTACTGCCCAGATTGATGCGATTTGCTTATATCGTCCCTTTGCAGAAGGCAATAAACGCACCGCACCCGTTGCTGCTGATGTCTGCCTTCGGCTTGACGGTTATCGCCTGCTTCCCTCTGACAAAGTAGAATCCTTTTTCTGGAGCATTGCACGGGGGGAACAGCAACTTGAGGATAGTCAAGCATGGTTGAAAAAGCAGGTTACTCCGTTGGCTTGATCCTGTTCAAACGTGATGTGGTGAATATTTTTGATTTAGGGCGGAAGGATTTCGCTCATGAATATTTTCAGCTTTTGAATATTCTTTTTCTCATTTTCTTTCAGTATTTTTGAAACATTAATGGCCACCGATTCCCTGTCATCAGTGGTCAATCCATCTTTTTCCATGAATCGAAATAAATCAACCAAGGTCACGTCAAATATTTCACAAAGCCGAAGCAAGGTAGCCAATGTTGGATTAACAAGGCCCCGCTCAAGCTTACCATAATAACGATAAGAGAAATCCCACCTCTCAAGGTCCTCCTGCTTCAATCCTTTCGCAAGCCTCAATTCCTTAAATCTCAAGCCAATTTGCCGTTTAACATCGCTGATATCCACAGTGAGCCTCCTAAGCGCATTTATAGTGCATTCAGGAAACCGCATACAGACATCTAAAAGTAGAATATATATTGTATATGTTCCTTTTAAGTGGTATTTTTAAGGGAGTTCAGTATAGGCGTGAATTTAAGGCTTAATCAAAGTTGTAACTATACAACCGGATTCAACAAAGATGCTCATAGCAGCAACCAAACATAAACTAAGATTGAAAAAGACCGGTCTTATAGAGGATGAAGTTACCTCAACAATATTCGGTCCAATTGTGGATATGCCAGGTGGAGCTGCATGGAATATTATAAAAGGATTATCAAAAGCCTCTGGTATTTCAAAAGAATTACTATCCGACTCTCCCGTTGATAAAGTCGAGGCTAATTTTTGGCCTGATTTTTATAAAAATGTTTTGGACGAATATCGTATTCATGTAATTCCAGATGTTTATTTTCATTTTAGTTTCCAGGATGGAACTTCCTGCAATGTCCTTCTGGAGGTGAAATGGGGGCAGGCTTTGGGGCCTCGGTGTGAGTTAGTTCGGCAGTGGACGACGCGTCCAAGGAGCGCTGAGGAATGGATACATTTATACCTCGCCACTTGGGAAGGGCGAGGTAAATCAGAACGTGACAATTCAATTGAGATTCTTCGGAAGGGGTGCGACGAATTTAGTCTCAAGTGCTATTCGCCTAATGAACCAAAGTTTGTCTTTCCTCAGTTGCCTAACAAAGAGGCAAATATATGGAAAAACCGTCTCGGTGTGATCGGTTGGCGACATGTCCAAAAACTGGCAACGGAGATGACAAGGAATGATTATCCCGAAGCAACGAAGCGATGGGCTAACGGTGTGAAATGCTTCCTTGAGTATCATGGTTATATACCCTTCATCGGTTTTGATTGGCTTCAAGAAGAAATAATGGCCCCAACATCTCCAGATGACGATATATTTTTCCATATTAAGCCCTGGTTCGGCTTCTTGGCTATTATAGAAATAATCTGTAATGAGAGCGAATCAATATTTTTCAGAGGGCAAGTGACACAATTTTCTAAAGATTAAGACAGAAAGGGGGAATGATCTATGGATGGTGCAAAACTTTTAACAGCAGCGAAAATTATTGTAAAAGCCGGAGAGCAAATAGAGGCAATTATTTCTATTCTAAAAGAAAAACTTGGAGAAGCACTCACTAACGAAAATATCGAAATTGATGTAGATTATGACACCGATGAGGAATATAGCGAGGGAGATTGGATTTACAAGAGTTACCTTTGGGACATTGCATTATTTAAAATAAAAAGAGGCAAAAAAACAAAACAACCTTTCGCTCATATTGCTATAAAGGTCGTGCTGTATGATGAAGATGAATGTAAAGATTCAAAATGGGAACCGTCGCTATACATTAGTTACGGAACAGGTGAGATAGCGTTCGACTTAGAAAGTAGTTTATGGCTATCCCCAAAAAAGAAAGGTTGGGATCTTGATGGTAACAAGCTCTGGAACTGGAAGGAAGAAGACGAGCAAGGATGGGGATTTGTTCTACCTTTGGTTAAGCTGAACTTTGAAGAAACACTCGTCGAGCAAATCATCAAACCCGTGAAAAAGCTTTTTGACGGTACCGCTTCAGCCGATGCTTTTCCTTCCGATAACGATGGCCTAGCTTTTCGATTTACTCAAGATGTTAATGGTACCAAAATAATTAGTTGAACAATATGGTCCCTCGGTGTCATTGAATTGAGAACGAATGTTGCGCATAGCAAATTATATGCGATGACAATATTGTAGACTTCCATAAGCCCGTCACGCCGATGGGGTTTTTTATTGCCTATATTTTTGATGTATCGAAAAGGGAATAGTTTTAATAATATCCAATAATTATGTTTGACATCTGACGGTAAATATGTTATAATATTATCGAAAGTAAAACATAGTTTGAATTGAATTATCAAATCAGTTTTTCTTCTGTAGCTCATAGCGATCATCATTTCTCAATACTCGTTGTTCATGTAGATTCCTTAAAATAGCTTATGTGACCAAAGGTCGGGAGGTGCGTAATGAACAGATACGTCATTACCAGGGATAAGTTTATGTCAATAAAAGAAAAGAACAAGCTATTGCGTTGCTGTAAGAATGGCGCAAGTGCCGATTTATCAGGACAAAGAAAAACTTGGGTGAACCGTTATATGCTTATTCATCTGGCATTGAATAGCGGTTTGAGGGTTAGTGAAATCGCTTATCTTAAAATAATGGATGTGCGCCTGAGCGGTAAAGAAAATTACCTTATAGTACACGGCAAGGGGGGAAGAAAAAGGGACGTCTATCTTGATGATGAAATTGTCACGCACCTGAAAAGTTATATCGAAATAAAAAAGAAGGTATGGCAGGAGCCTATTGATGCCCTTGCCCCATTATTTAGCGGCAGGGCTGGTAATCACTATACGACAACTGCATTAGAGATCAGTTTCAAGAAAGCAGCAGAAAAGGCCGGCCTTCCTAAATATTACTCGATTCACAGTTCAAGACACACTTACGCAACCTTGCTTCTGGCTAAATCAAAGAACATTCGCTTTGTTCAAAAGCAGTTAGGCCATGCCAGTATTGCAATGACTTCCCTTTATGCCGATGTTTTGCCAGAGATGAACCAGAACCTGGCCAATGCCATTTTGAAATAACTTCCATTTTTACCCGCCCTCATTAGTTCCAAACCCATCAAGCCACAACTTTTCAACAAACGTGTAATCGAAGCGGGACAGGTGCGTCCGCAGTTCGATGAATAACCAGATGAGAAAGGAGTTATGCAAATGAGTGACAGAGTTACGAAAGTTCAAAAGGTGCTTCACGGTATTTTGGAAAAATTCAAGACGGGTGATGTTCCCAAGGCAATTGCTTATTCAATGTTCCCGATCAGAGGCACTCCTTCGGATCGATGGTCATACCTCAACAGAATCCTCATGCTCTTGTCTGGAACTACGGATGCCAGAGGCATAAAGCAATGGAATGGAGTTGGACGGTCCATAAAACCGGGATCGAAGGCGCTATACATCCTGGTGCCTTATTTTGTGAAAAAAAGCAGCATTGATGATGACGAAACAGAAATGCTGAAGGGCTTCATGGCCAAACCGGTTTTCGCGGTTGAGGACACGGAAGGGGAGCCATTGAATTATGAGAAGAAAATCTCTTTGCCGGATTTGCCTTTACTGGAAAGGGCCAAAGAATGGGGCATTACTGTTACAACAATTTCACCCTTCCCGAAATTCCTTGGTGTTTATATCCCCGGCATAAAGGAAATCGCCTTAGCTTCACCAGAGGAAATCGTCTTTTTCCATGAGCTGTCTCATGCCGCTTATGAACTCTGTATCGGCAAATTAAAATCGGGGCAACGATGGGATCAGGAAATTATCGCTGAACTGTCAGCCCAAGCCTTGTGTCATTTAATCGGTAAGCAGCCAAACGATAACTTGGGCAACACATTTAGGTACATTGAAAATTATGCAAAAGGGGCAGGACTAAAGCCGGTATCGGCATGCCTGAAAGTTATTGACGATGTTGAGAAGGTACTAAATTTCATTTTGGGAAAGGAGGTGAGTAATCATGTGGAACATTCCTACGAAAGAGCGGCTTGATAAAATTCCGAGGCTCTATGAAACGGAAGAGATAGAGCTGAAAGACAAGTTGATTTATTTGCATTTCTTCATTGGTGGCTGTGATTGGTACATTGCCGAATATGACGGTGATGATCTCTTCTGGGGCTATGCCATTTTAAACAATGACCATGAATGTGCTGAATGGGGATACATTTCCTTCCAGGAACTAAGAGAAATCAAACTTGAAGGATGGTGCGAAATCGACTGTGAACTTTCGGAGTATTGGAAAATCCGGAAGGCATCGGAGATTAAAAGGATCAGGAATATTTAATTGGAAAGGAGAAAACTATGACTAAATACGCATACCACATTGAAACAAAGCGAATCCGGGATAAAGACTTCCCTTACAACAATGAAGATCTATCCTCACCAGAGCGAGTATTTCAATTCTGCCGCACCATTCAGGACTTGGACATTGAAAAGCTGATAATCTTACATCTCAATGCTCTGAACCGGCTAATTTGTATCCAATTGTTTTCGGGTACGATTAATAGTGCCGTGGCGTTTCCCCGAGAAATTATAAAGCATGCCCTGCTGTCAGGGTCATGTAACGTGATCATGGTACACAACCACCCATCAGGCGGCCTAAAGTTTTCCGATGCAGATATTCGCCTGACAAGGCTGGTTAAAGAGGCATGCACATTGGTTGATATAAGGCTGCTTGACCACGTGTTGATTGGCGATGGTCAGACATCAATGCAAGAACAAGGGCTTATTTAGTTGTATAAAGCAGGAGCGAAACATGAAGCAGATGATTGAAGTGTGGGGACTCGCCGCAGGGCGTAATAGTACGAAAGAGGCGGCCAGGGGAGCATTTACTTGGCGTCGTTATGAACCGGGAAATGTCCGAAAGGAAGACTGGCTGTTAATCATGAGTACCAGGGCAGTGATGGTTTATGAGACAACTGAAAATGAGAAATCTGTTAGGAGGTAGGACATGGACTTAGAAATACCGGTCTACGAACAAGGTTATCTGGACGGTCTTTGCGGCGTTTACAGTATTATCAACGCCACGAGGTTGCTTGTGAAGAATATTTCAGAGGAAGAATCAATGCAGTTGTTCAAAAAGTGCCTAACTCATGTGGAACGAAAGAAAAGCTTGAGCCACGTAATCACAGACGGGATTTCAAGAACAGAGTTAATGAGCATTTTAAAAGATATTGTGACGGCTGATTATCCGATTATCAGCAAATTCCCTTTTCGTGGTGTCAGGAATATTGGCGTGCAGGATTTCTTTGGAGAGATACGAGCCTTTCTTAATGAGAAAGGAACAAGGGCTGTCATTGTTGGGTTTGATTGCCGTGACTGGGATCATTGGACGGTGGTCAAATCAGTATCACCAAAACGGGTAACGCTATTTGATTCTGCGATGATGAAAACCATAAACATTTCTAATTGCATGTTGGAAAAGAAAACCAAGGCAAAACAATATAAATTTTCAGTTAATGAAACCTTCTTTTTACTCACTAAGTAAACCAAGTCGCCTACAATCACAAACATTAAAATCAGGTACGTTAAACATATCTGATAGTTATTCATTTATGGAGGATTATTAATGGAAAAGCAAAGGCCCACAGTAAAACTTATTAGTCAAGATGGAAATGCGTTTTTTATTCTCGGAACAGTCAGAAAAGCCTTGTTGAAAGAAGGGATGGAGATTGATGCAAAAGAGTTCATGGAGAAAGCAACTTCGGGAGATTATGACAACTTGCTAAGGGTTGTCATGGATTATGTTGATGTGGAATAGCCAACCCAAGTTGTTTGAATGGCAGATCATGGTTCAAAATCCCTTCGGAAACTGAATCACAATTCACAAGTAAAGTTTAAATCGTGCCGCCATATGGAACGGTCGGGTGATATTCTATGTCCGAAGAAGGCACAAATGAATTTGTACCATCACTAAAAGGCCTAAGCGATTTCGGTAACGCGCTTATTGCCAGATTGCTTTAAATTGAAAGGAGTTACTATATGGAAGCAGCAGAGATCGAAAACAGACAATTAACGAAGGATGAAATCCGCAAGGGAAAGGTATCACGAGAAGAGTTTCGCAATCTGAAAAGGAACCCTATCTATCTTGTCCTGGATAGCCTGAAATGTGCTCACAACGTGGGTACAATCCTCAGACTATCGGATGCACTTCTTGTAGATAAGGTCTACCTCTGCGGCGATACGGTATTACCATTGACCAGGAAGGTTCGTAAAGGATCGCTTGGTTCTGAGAAATGGGTGGGTTGGGAGCATCGGGAGAACGCTCTTGATACGGTTTCTGAACTGAAGGATAAGGGTGTCTCTATCATCACCGCTGAGATAGCCACTAACAGTATTGACTACCGTCACGTTGATTATCCATTTCCAGCATGCTTGGTGCTGGGTAGAGAAGACAGAGGCGTTAGCAAAGACATTATTGCTTTGTCTGATATCGTTGTTCACCTGCCCTTGTATGGCATGGTTAATTCCTTGAATGTTTCTACCGTCGCTGCCGTGTTGATGTACCACATGATTGGGAAACTTAATAACTAATGAAAACTGGATATTCGCGTGAGGATTTGAAATCTGTAGCGGCTATTTTTTTGGGGAGTAGGAAGATGGTTACGGTTCGGCAAAGGGTAGAATATTGTGATGTTTGCGTTACGTTTAAAGAGTGGCTTGCTAAAAATGGGCATCGGTTCAATCGAAAATACAAAATACGCCACTACAATAAGGGGACAGCTCTACGCATTTACTTTGAGGATGTCACCCCGGAGATGAATTGTTATCTGTATAACGAGGGAATGGGTATTGCTGTCAATTTTAAAAAAATATGTTGGGATATCATTAAAGATTTTGACTTCTTCATCAGGCGTAATAGAAAACGAAAATACTATTGCGCCTTGTGCAAGGAACCAAAGTTTTATGATACGCCTCAGGAGCTGTTAATAGAGCATTCTTTTGAGAATTTCCTGGAGTGGGTAAATGAAAACGTTACTCCCTTTCACGCCCTTGAGCTGACCCAATGTAAAGGCATGACATCTGCTCGTATTATCGACACACGCGAACCAGATATAAGGCATGAAGCAGAAAGAGAAGAATTCAAGGACTTCTTGTCAGGCTTAAGGAAGATAAGCCCTGGCAACCCGCCTATGTTTGAGAATTTCGACAACATGAAGATAGTGATCATTCCCGTCATTAAAGAGAAAGAGGGTTGTCATGGCAAGCTTTGAAGCCCACTGCGAACAATGTGTAAAAGAAATGGGAGATGCCTTTCCAGAAGTCCATTTGTGGCTCGACGCTTTTTTCGAGCAAAAGCCATACGGTACAAGGCATAGGCATTTACGGCACCATCTGGAAGGAATTGACGAAGTCAAGAGAAAATGGGGAGACAAAGCGGCAATGGCTGCCGCAATCCATATCAGGCAGGACTTAGATGGTGAAGGGTGGCCACCGGATACACCGATACCGGCAGACGGCAGAGCATATAAAAAGGCCGGATTGTGGTAATTATGTGCCCTGACCGTGATTTTACTTTGCTTAAAGCACCTAAATAAACTCTTGCCCTTCATTCCTCCCAAGCTGATTGATCTGCCCAAATAAAAGTATATAACGTACCGTTGCGTGGAACGATCACGTGATATGCTTTATTTAAAAGGGGGACAGTTGCGATTTTGATATGGATGTCATGGTGATAAAGAAGTTTGAAGACGATTTAATAGTTGCATGGAGACGACGATGAATAAGATAGAGACAATTATAGAATATAGCCGGAACAGAATTCAGAAACGAATGTATTTGAAAGTTAAACCCGATATTGCCGTAAGAATCAGAAATATTGTAGGGCCGAATAGTAAGGGCCAGTACAAGATCGAACCAAGCCAGTGGAACGTAATAGAACCATCGGAATTTTGGCGGGAAGAAGGATACTTCAACGGAATTCAAGAAAGCTTAGAGGAAGAATATCCTCAACTGTTCAAGGATAGAGACAGAAAAGTTCCGTTCAGCGCATATTTGATTGAACCAATCGTTAGCTTCGGCAGTTCGGCAATGACAATTTCTGGTGGGCTTAACTGGGTGGTAATGGGGGTCTTGAAAAATGGGGAGAAATACTGTGCCATTCTTGATGTGGAAGTACGCCCTTTGCTTCGGCGATGCGGTCTTATGACTCTCCTTAAGCACGTCGAAATTGAGCTGGCAAAGCGTGAGAAATGCGATTTCATTCACACTTGGCACTCAAGTGACAACCCAGATTTCAATGCGGCTATTGTTCCGGGCTTAAAAAGTGGTTTCATACTGTATCATGGCCCCATTAAAGATGGAGAAGATTATGAAGACCGTGGCTGCGTTCATCTACGATATTATTTTAACCGAACCAAAAGACGGAATGTCCGGGTGTCATTTAAAGATGATAAAGAGTTTATCAGCCCTGGAGATAATGACGGTATCATAAATTATCTTGAGAATTGCCCTGACAAATATCCCGGTACAACGATCAGCAAAATTGAGGAATACGGAAAAACTAATACCAAGCTTATAAAGGGAAAGACAAAACGAATCACAGAAAATGTAAGGGGGAAATCAAGCAAGCAACGGGTCTTCATAGCCGAAGGTGCGGTCGGTTTTGAATACACTAGACAAAGAAATACCTACCGGATCGGTGATGTCCTGTCATTTTGCCCTTGCGTACTGATTGACCATTATGTGAAAAGCAACGAAGATGCGCCTTATATGAATCACGTCATAAATAACATCTATGAATTTCAATTTAAGCCGATATCGGTAATTCAGGTTAAACAATCGGGTGGGGCTGCCCGACAGGACTATGTATTAGAAATATTACCTGGCTTAAGGTTGTTGTACACCGGACGGGAGATGAACAAAAAACACTGTTTGAAGGCTGACCAATGGTACAAGGGGTACGGGAGGCTGTTTATTTGCGATCATCGAGACTCCCTTAACGGCAAGGCCTCAAAGCATGTCAAAGAGCTTGTGGCAAAGGGGAAATTAGTTGGTATTTTAAATGACCAGCTACAGGATGACTTTTCACACAAGTATGCGAACCAAGTAAAACAGTTCCGGTACGGGAAAGACGTATACTGTCCAGAGGACGCCCTGGAATGGTTCGGCTATTATAAGGACATTGATGAATTCAAGAAAAGTGTGGCCACTTACTTGGAAAATCCTGTCGAATTAGAGTCTACGGATTCCCCGGAAGCAGTCGGCTACAGTCATAATTTGATTTTTTGTATTGATGTTATGGTATAAAGAAATAGGAGGTAACATGGGTAATTACAGCATAGTCGTACTCGATTTTGAAACAACCGGTTTATCGCCTAACTATGGTGACAGAACCATTGAGATTGGTGCGGTTCTCATACAAAACAATCTGATAGTTGACCGTTTTCAGAGCCTGATGAATCCCGGTATGAGGATCAGCAGCTTTATTGAGGACTACACCGGTATCACCAATAGAATGCTTCATGGGTCACCGTCAATAGCGGAGGTAATGAAGAAATTTACTTCTTTCATGGGAAAACACCATCTGGTTGCTCACAATGCCAGCTTTGACAGCCGCTTTCTTGATGCTGAATTAAAACGCATAAAAAAGCAGCGCAAACAGGAATTTGCCTGTTCAATGCTGGTGTCACGCCGCCTATACCCTGAAGCTCCAAGTCATAAATTGGAAGCCCTCATACGTTATAAGAAAATCAAGGCTGCCGGGAACTACCATCGAGCACTCGCTGATGCCGAAATGACCGGCCATCTTTGGATAAGCATGGTTAACGATCTTAAATCAGTTTACAAATTTAACATCGTTCCGTTTGAGCTTATGCAGCGATTGTCGAAGGTCTCTAAAACAACAGCTCCTACCTTTTTAAAGAAGTTAGCCGGAGAACAGGGTTGAACACGATCAGCTGACCCGTATGGCGCCCCAACTTCTGACTTAATAACAATCTTAAGTAGACGAAATATCGCTTAAAACATACCTTTCCGTCCTTCAAGGCACAGAGTACTTGTTACCGCATTTTTAGTAAACGCACAATTTAGTTAACGTTTTATACAATCGTCATAACCAGAGGCAATATCGTGATTGTTACTGACTTTTCCCGGATAACACGTGAATTTCCGGGTAAATATATCAAAATATCATGACAATTAACCAAACATTGAGTCACTTGGTCGATATGGGCCGGTTAACGTCACCAGGATAGCTTAAAATCGGTTATATGAGCATAAATCCGGGGTCACTGATATCATCAAGTTTAGTTTTCAGGCGGACGAAGCAAAACTCATGTTGGAGGTGACAACTAACTGTACTCTATCCGATATTTCTTTACTGTGATATAGAAGTAAATATCGAATATTTTAAAGTGACAGGATTAGATTTTGAAGTGAGTATTATTCCCTGCCGGGTTAATTAGTCCCACGAGTTTTTATCTTACAAATTCTGTTCATTTCCAAGCAGAGTGAAAATCCTTGCTGTTTTAGGCACAGTTTTGGCTAAGGATCGGCTCCGGGATGGCAGGGATTGACCCTTAATAATGAGGTGCGTGGTATGGCAAGGAAAGGCGGTGATATTTGTATTAAAATAGTCTGGGCTTGCCAGGTTTGCCACCTGATTTGACATATATATTTATGTTTATTGTTTTCACCGTAAACTCATTTAAATATATGACAACAATACATGGCAAACCTGGCAAGATCGTTTTTAACATGCCTGTTAGCTGTTTTTCATCAATTGCATGGTCACTTGAGACCAATCCCCACAAAGGTCCGTTCTTTCCCGCCAGGACGTTTTTCCGTAAGTTCAGGATGATTGATCAATAGTTGCTTGTAAAAAGTTCTATCGGTCAAAGGCTTGATCCTGTTAGTATGACACCAATCGACGAATTCCGAATAAAGATCAAGTTTCCTAATAGATTTGCTATCTCTTAAAATGCATCGGTCTTCAACAAAATTGAGGACTGGATCTACCGCTTTAAGGAAGGTCTTCTTATCTTTTTTGACCTGCAATGATTCACGAATATTCTTATTCTCAAGGACCACCCTCCGGAACCCTTTCAGTGCCCAATTAAAAATTCCCGGAAGTTCCTTCGTCAATTTATCTTCGAGTTCTTTATCAGCTGACATTTCGTCAAAAACAGCCTTGAATTCAACGACAATGATACGTCTGACAAAAGCATTACTTCGGTCAGTAATAATTGGGGTCATGTTCATACTGTAGATGTGTTTTGCGATAGGTCTGAACGAAATAGGCTTGTTGAATTTTCGATCAGCCTGCACAGTATCTCCGGCAATTACCTGCCGCCAAACTGAATTCTCAATTTTGTTACCCTGAATTTCAGAGCTTACGTTTAGGAGCTTGTCCTTTAGCGTCCCTAATAAGAATTTATCAGTTAAATTTGTTGGTTGCAGCGATGCTACATTATCTTCACCAACAAGCCTTGTAATAATATTGACGAAAACGCTCTTGCCATTACCTCCTTTGCCAGTGAGCAAAAGGCACTTGTGAATATGAATATTCGGATAGAAACAGTACCCCGAAAAATCCCTGACTGTTTTAATTTTCTTTGGATCGTCCGGAAATACCTCAACGAGAAACTGCCGCCACCGTGGACATTTCGCTTCAGGATCATAAGCTATAGGCATCTGATATTGGGAATAATATTTTTTATCGTGAGGCAAAAGTTCCATCGTCAAAAGGTCTAACATTCCGGTCCGCATGTTAATCAACAATGGATTGCGTCCGACTTTCTCTAAGTCCACATAAGTCTGATACCTTAATATATCCATAGCATTCTGGACGAAATGCCGTTGCGCCCTATTTCCCAACAACTTAACCATCATCTGCCCGATGCCGAAGTCTTTTTCATGGTGCCACACCCCATCGGGTCGGTATAGATAAAAGCCGCTACCGTCATGCAAAATATCATACGATTTTATTATATGATCAACTAGATTCATTGGTATGAATTTGTTTTTATGATCAAAAAATTCATCCTTGCCCTTCGATTTTGCGAGTTCCATAGAATTTATAGATTCGACGATACGATTTATTTCCGATTCCTCCAGAGGGGGACTGTTTCGCTTGTTCCAATCATAAAGTAGGACTTTGACCTCTCCCAAAGGTAACCTTTTGGCTAAAAAGTGACCAGCTAATCGGGCTGCGGTATCGTTTCTCTTCCCTCTCAGAACACCTTGCATTGCCTCCATGATCCAATTATCAGTGCCCTTTGGCGGCTCTAATTTGCCTTCTACAGCTTGCACGCCGCAAGTCGAAAGCTTATTTTTGGCAATAATGTTATCAACCATTGCCTCCTTGATAAATATTATGGTTTTGTAGAAATCAGTTCGCTTTTTGTAAGGTCTCATTTTGTCTTTTGGGTTGAGAAATACACTATTGCCTTTCTCGACGGCTTTACCCCAGAAAGGTACAGCAATAAGGTTGCCTAGCATTTTCCCTGATAAATGATCTTGATTCGGAAAGAATCTGCAAAAAGACGAATGAGTCTTTGAAATACCTGAACGAGCGAGAATTAGATTGCCTATCTGCCTTGCCTTAGATGCTAGTATTGGATGCTCGAAAAACATCCAGACATGGTAGCCTTTCCCTGATTTTGATCGCTCAATGTATGCAAATATACCGAGATCCTTAGCAGAATCGACGTATGCATTAGCATCTGAGAAAGGGTCTATCTTTTCAGCCTTCTCACCAGTATGGTTGTCAAAATCGATCACTAAGAAGCTCGTTGTTTTATCTGGCTGAAGGGGATAAACACCAAGAAGAATTTCACCTTCAATGTGTTGCCTCACAGCTTCATCGTCCAAGCACCTGTATTGACGATGCCGACAACCAGCACATGGCTTTTTGCACACATCTGGTTTCCCTTCGTTTTTACAAACTGGAGAAAAGCCGATTGATCCATCTTCCTTTTTATAAGCTCTTGCATAAACATCCTTCCTACAATTAAAAACTTTTAATGTTTTTGAATATTTCGACTTCCTCATAGTTGCCTCCAATTTAAAATGATTTTTTTATGAGGAATTCGGTGAGTGAAGTCTTGAAAAAGATAAGTTGCTTTTTCAATATAGAATTTTTTGGTCAACATTTAGTCAACACTTCACTGAAAATATCCCCATGTTTCCTTGGTTTACCCCGTACTGCTCTTCTAAACGAAACATGAGGTAACTATTCAAAATATATGTTTCTTTCAGTATCCCTCCTTTCCCTTGTATTTCCCACCCATTACACTTCAAATCCGGTGTTGGGCGCTAAAACCGCTACAGCTTAATAATTTCGTTTACTTCACTTAGCGTAAATATTCTTTTATCACCTAATCTTTGGGGTTCTGGGTAACGTCCCTTCCTGAACCTGCTTCTCAATGTATCTGGCCGTATTTTTAAAACTTTACATAAATCTTTAGTCATGTAATAATTTTTAACCTCGAGTCCCAAATCATTAACAACTTGATTTTGCTTTTTAAAGTACGGAGGTATTATTGGAAGACTAAGGCAGTATGGCTGTTGGCCCTGTTCGGTAAATTGTGAAACCGTAGCCCTGCGGTTACTATGGCGATCGGCGCCGCCCCTGCCGCTGCAATACCACGCAAATCAGGCAGTATCAGTCCCGTGTTTCCGGCCCCTTGATGGATCGCATTGACATCCATGTGGAGGTGCCGTCCATGCATTATCAGGAAATTGCGGGAACGCACAGCGGCGAGGATTCAAAAACGGTCCGGGAACGGGTCAGGAGCGCCCGCACACGTCAGCAGGAGCGCTTTGCCGGTCAGAGCAACCTGCTGAACGCCCGGATGTCCGACCGGCAGCTTAAAACTCATTGCC
The DNA here is from genome assembly GCA_026388415.1 of Deltaproteobacteria bacterium. Lineage (NCBI taxonomy): Bacteria > Pseudomonadati > Myxococcota > Myxococcia > Deltaproteobacteria bacterium. The sequence goes on from JAPLJV010000023.1 coordinate 100,610, forward strand.
TGCTGGATGAAGCTTCCCGCCAACTCATCGAAATGGCCGTAGATAAACTGGGCCTGAGTGTCCGCGCCTACACGAGGATCCTGAAGGTGGCCAGGACCATCTCCGACCTGGAGAATGCGGACAATATCAGTGCGCCCCATGTGGCGGAGGCCATTCAATACAGAAGTCTTGATAGAAGGATGGTCTAACTTCTCTAATCCAGATCAGGCTTAAAACGGTAGCCGATGCCTGGCTCGTTAAGTAAAAAATGAGGACGGGCTGAATCAGCCTCAATCTTCTTTCTTAATTGATTCATGAAAACACGGAGATAGTGGGTCTGTTCTATGTAGGAAGGTCCCCATACCTCCTTGAGGATGTGTCTATGAGTCATAACCCGGCCGGCGTTCCTGACAAGAACCACCAACAGCCGATACTCTATGGGCGTAAGGTGAACCTCCCTGCCGCCACGATGAACTTGCCTCTTTAAGAAATCAATACTCAGGTCCTCGGCAGTAAAAATCGCGTCCCTTTGATCCTGGCTTTTAGGCACAGCATGTCGGAGGGCAACGCGGATTCTGGCCAATAGTTCACCAGAGCCAAAAGGCTTCGTCAAATAGTCATCCGCCCCCTCATCAAGGGCCTTTATTTTATCCCCTTCCTGTTCCCTTGCAGAAATAACGATGATGGGTACGGCAGACCATTCCCGCAATTTTTTAATAACTTCAAGGCCATCCATATCGGGAAGTCCCAAATCGAGCAGTACTATATCGGGACTCCGTGCCGCCGCCTGGGAAAGTCCCTCGGCAGCCGTTTCTGCTTCAATCAAAGCATATCGTTCACTTTGCAGCGTTACCCGGAGAAAGCGCCTCATCTGGCGTTCGTCTTCAATTAAAAGTATTGTGGCAAGATTTTCCATCAAGACAGTTCCTTCTCAGGCAGTAAGGAGGGCGGCGTCCCTTCGATAGGTATAAGGAATTTAATTATGGCGCCGCCGCTTGGCCGGTTCTCAGCCCAGATACGGCCACCGTGCGCCTCAATTATTGCCCGGCAAATTGAAAGACCAATACCGGAGCCCATCCTGGTATCTTTGCTGCGGGCAAATTTATTAAAGATGGTTTCTTCTTCACGGACCGGTATGCCAGGGCCTCGATCGGCGATTTCTATCAGCACAGCTGAATCATGAGACGTAATTGCGACTTCAATGGGACTTCCCGGAGGGGTATGTCTTAAGGCATTTTCCATGAGATTGGCGAAAACCTGTTCCATGAGGAGGGTGTCAAACGGGACAAGGGGAAGATCTGCGGGGATTTTCAAGTCCAAGGGGCGCTCCTTCAGGCGCTCCGAAAGCCGATTAAGAACGACTCCGATAATTTCCTCCAAGGGCTGCCATTCTTTATTCACTTTGGTTGCCCCTGTTTCTATCCTGGTCAGATTCAGGACGTTGCGGATGATGCGTTCGAGACGGTCCGTCTCTTCGTGTATAGTGCGCAATAACTCCAAGCGATCTGATACGTCAAGCGTTCCATCCTTCTGGAGAAGCGTGCTGGCAGCCCCCGCAACAACCGCCAGCGGCGTTCGCAGGTCATGTGACACGGAACTTAGGAAAGCATTCCTCACCTTCTGCGCTTCAGCTCTCAGTCGTTCGTCATGCGCTTCTTTGGCGTGCATAACTCTTTCGAGCGCCATAGCTGTCTGGTTTACAAAGCTTTCCAGAAAATGCATGTCCTCGGGAACGAATCGCCCCTTAGTATTCTGTGAGGAAATGCTCACAACTCCCATCACGCCGGATGAGGCAATCATCGGCAAATATAGGGCCTTGGCACCGGGGAGTGTGTCTGTGTCCAGCCCGGCGGATTGCCGATTGTCAAAAACCCATCTAGCGACGCCCAGCTCTTTCTGATCAATGTCAAAGGTCAACGGCAACTTCTGGGTAACGACCAACTCACCTTGTTCATTCGCGACAAGGATCGCAATCTGGCCCTTGAATGCCTCGCTGATGTGCCGCAAGCTTATTTCGTATATTCTTTCCTTCTTGCGTTCCCGAGCGAGTTCCCGGCTGAGTGCATACAGGGCGGCCGTGCTCATTTCGCGTTTTCTTGAAGCCGCTGCCTGTTCGCGGATCTGAAGCGTCAGTCGTGAAATTACATAAGCAACAACAAACATGACGCCAAATGTTGCCAGAAAGCGGATATCACTTACGGCAAACGTAAAAAAGGGGGGCACAAAAAAGAAGTCGAAGGCGGCTACACTGAGCAGGGTGGCGACCAGGGCGGGCCAGCGACTGGTACGCGCAGATGTAACGACAATGCCCAAGAGGTAGATCATTGCCACATCCGTTCTGTCCAGGTAGGGAAAGGTCAGACGCGCCACGACAGTGCTTAATGCAACGGCTCCAATACGCCAGTACCACTCTCGAGATTTGATTTTAGGCGATGAGGTCCTAGTATCCGGCTTAATGGAGTTTTCCGCTGCGTCTCCCGTGATCACATAGATATCTATGCTGCCGCTTCCCCTGATGATTTCGTCGAGCGGTGATCCAAAGAGCCTGTCCTTCCAGCGCGTTTGCATCGGCTTGCCAACG